>JADHUC010000221.1 GCA_016784735.1 Pirellulaceae bacterium
GCAAGGTTCGTTCCCAGAGAATCCGGCCGTCGTGCTTCGAGAGGCAATAGAGCTGCCAGGATTGAGATTCCTCGTTTTCGACCGGCGCGATGTCACCGTACAGTCCGACGCGCAGCCGCGGGGTCGGATCGCTGCCAACGGCAGTGACAACGAAGACGTTGTTTCCCAAGATTACCGGACTGGCATGTCCAAGGCCGGGAATCGCAGTCTTCCAATGGACATCGGCGCCGGTATCCACGTTCCATGACAAAGGAGGATTCTGACCGTCCGCAACACCGGCAGCAAACCTTCCGCGAAACTGCGGCCAGTCGCCCGACGAAATGTGGTTTTCGGCTAGTGCGGTCCACGGCACAGCCATGGCCAGAAGAACCGACGTGATGAAACGCCAACCCGCCATCGAGTCTCTCCTCGCATTCTGACACAAGAAAACTGCCGTAGCATCCAGTTTAGTCTGCGATAACGAGAATTACCAACTTCTCCCTATTCGAGGTGCGTTGTACCCTTCGGCGCTGGGTGTATACAATCGACGAGAAATCCGCCCAACGTTCTGACCAAAGGAGACAGCCATGCTGAAGACGGTTTCAAATCGAAGGACCAAACGGCGGGCAGTTGCTCTGCCTCGCCTCGCCCAGTCGATCGCACTGGCGGTGTTCTGTTCCGCGGCGTTAAGTTCAATTCGAACAAACTCCGCGGCCGAGCTTCGTTCACTGGATCCGCAAGACATCTTGAGCAAACTGGATCTATCCAAGCCCGGTTTGGAGCAGGCCAATCAGGCCAGATTGTCGGGTGATCGCGCCACCACACTCGCGGAGCTTCTGAAGTTCTACCGCGGCAAATACCCGTTAGCCGCGCCTTCGTCTGAGGCTGATCCAAGCCGTTATACCACGGCCAATCACGTCGTCGACCACATTTTTCAATGGGGGCCGTACGAGGCAGCCGACTACGGTCCGGAGATCGACTGGGAGTGGGACCCTCGCGGCGATATCGAATGGGTAGCCGCCGTCTATCGGTTCTACTGGGCCAGGCCGCTTGCCGATGCGTACCGGGCCACTAGAGATGAGAAGTACGTCCGGGCGTTTGTTGAACTGACGACGGACTGGATCGCGAAACATCCGCTGGAGAAACGCGATCGGCGACATCCGGTCTATACGAGTTGGCGAGGTTTTCCTTGGCTTGACATCCAAACCGGGATCCGCGCTGACGTCATCTGCAAAGCCTTTCCCGCCCTGGTGCATGGAGAATCATTCACGCCGGAATTCCTCGGCGTGCTCCTGGCCAGTCTGTACGACCATCAGGTGAAGACGGAGAAGTTGCCCATGGGCGTGATTCACAACAAGGCGATCTTCGAGCAGCGCGGGTTCATCAACGTAGCCTACACGTTTGCGGAATTCGCCGATTCCCGGCGTTGGATGGAGTTGGCTCTGGAGCGTACTCGCGAGAACTTCCTCGCTCAAACAACCAGCGACGGCGTGCAACGGGAATGGTCGTTCGGATACAACATGGGCGTGTTGCGCGACGCGGTCGACATCATGCGGCGCATGGAGGCCAGCGGTGTGCCCATCCCCGAAGACTACCGCGATCGCGTTCGCAAGATGTACGATTACGTCTTCGCCATTGCCACACCCGAGTTGGCAGGCCCCATGTTTGGCGACGCTTCCCGGTCTGCGACGGCCTCCAAGGACCGGACTCGTTTGTCACTGTACGGGACACTCGTCGAGGCGACAGAGCTTCTGGACGATCCAAAGTATGCAGCGCGAGCGAAACTCGCCGTAGAAGACCTTCCCGAACAGACGAGTTGGTCTTTTCCCGAGGCCGGGATATACGTCCTTCGCGATCGTTGGGGTCCCGAACAAATTTACTTTGCCCTGCACTGCTCGCCGAAGGGAATCAGCGGTCACGATCAAGCCGATAACGGAACTTTCGAACTGTGCGTCTACGGCCAGTGGCTGATGCCCGACACGGGCTTCTACACTTACGGCCACGATCCTGAAGGGCGTCGATGGCACCGTCAAACTGCCGTCCACCAAACGCTGACACTGGACGGCAGACAATCGTCGATTGCCGGAAAGCACCTCCTGTGGAAGAGCACATCGCAGGGTGACGTTATCTGCGTCGAAAACGCATCGTACAAGGGCCTGAACCACCGCCGCACGGTTTGGTTCGTCGACCGGGCGTTCTTTGTTCTTCTGGACGAAGCGATTGGCGATGCGTCGGGAACGCTGGACCTCCACTTCCAGTTCGCCCCAGGTGACGTCGAAATGGATACTGCTAAACACCGGGCGGTTACGCGTCTTCCGCGTGCGAACGTGCTCGTTTGGGCCGATCCTGCCGCACCGATCACGATGGAAGAAGAGGAAGGCTGGTATGCCTGGAAGTACGGTCACCGAAAGCCCCGGAAAGCCCTACGGTTTCGTCATTCGCGCAGCGCTCCGGCCGCTTTCCTGACCGTAATGTACCCATTCCGCGGATCGCGACCGCCAGAAGTCACCGCCCGTTGGTCCGACACGTTCCAAGTCGGCGCGGATCGTGTCGAATGCCAAGTGCAGGTCGACGAGCGAACCTGGAAGATCGGCCGCGAGCTTAGCATGGGCGATGCGTGGTGCCGGTGAGATGGCCGCATCGGAGAAACGGGTTTGTGTTATCCTGACCGACGCAAGCACCACACCGAAGGCGTCCCGACATGGATGACGGGCTCCGCGGCCGCGCGGTGTTGACCGGCTCGCCCCACTTGTCCCGCCCCGGCGGAGCTTGCCTCCGCCGAGCGACTGTTCAGAACCAGACACGATTCCGCGCCGGTACTCGCCACCACGCAGCTCGTCTGCGTGGAGCGATGTTTCCTCTGTGCGAACGGCGTCGACAAGGCGGTTGTGGGATTCCGAATGGATCTCGACAGAAACATCATCCTACCCGGGCAAGCCGGGCAGTGATGCAGAAGGAGGACTGGGGAAGCGTACTCTGGTGATGAACATGACCCGACGGAGGCAAGCTCCGCCGTGGTCGGCTCGGCGGTCGCCAGCCCCACGAAGGATCGCAGATCCCCGGCCCGATCCAGGCACGTGGCGATTCGCCGCCAGACGCCGAAGAAAGCGACGCAACAGAGATTCGTGGTACACGTTTTGTTGGGTGTCCATTACGCGGTCAATTGTGTCCCCTGTTCCTCAATGATGGTGACCAATTCACCGAATGTCAGGCCCGCCATTATCCGTTCGCCGAGTTCCTTCCTAGGTAATTCGACGCCAAACCTCTTTTCGATCCTAAAGACAGCGTCAAGCTCTGACAAATCGCCGATCTCCCACTCGCCGATGACAAGCCAAGAATCGTCAGGATGAAACGAAAGCCGTTCTCCCCAACACGCATCGCTCAGAATCAGCTCGATGTCGTTCGCGATCTTGCGACGTAGCGGAGTTTGCCACACATCTGCTGATATAGGGCCACGTTTGTTAACCTGGCGTTTAAGGGACCGAAAGTATGCTTGCCATTTCGTTGGCCGTGACCACCACCAAGCTAGGCGACCGACGATCCCCCAACGCAAATAGCGATTAGGCATTGGCCGCTCTAGCTCGGCGAAATTCAGCGGAGAAGAAACCGCATTCACTTGGAGCTCCCAACGGGTTCGCATCCCCGACGCCGCCCCGATCGAAGCGGAAAAGCGCCGCGTAGTTTTGAACCATTGTGACACAACGGTGGCTGGAAGTGAATCCGAAGGCGTCCGCCGCATGGATGCGGCGGCTCAGCGGGCATGCGGCGTTGGCCGCGCCGGAGAATCCGCCCTTCCTGTGCCGTGGTAGTTCCTGATCGTGTCGATCAGTGTGGCGACGCCCCAATACTCACGATGATCGACAGCGTGTCCGTCAATAGGACGAATCGCATCGAATTGTCGAACACTTTCCGACGCGATCTTTCGAGAATCGACCTGAAAGTCGATGGTCACAACGGTTTTCAAGGTGTCGATGGTTTCGGCGGGGTCGTGATTCCGGAACACCGGGGGCGATCGGCAATCCAGGAGAGCGTCCCACGAACGAGGCCACCGCCCATCATGTTCGTCGACGTACATAGTGACCCACTCGGTGGCGATTTTTCCGAAAACCGCGGTATGGGAAACGACCAAGGCGCGATGTGCGGACCAAGCCAAGTAGCTAGCGCCGGCCGCTGCGCACAGCAGAACGGCGAACAGGATGGCGAGATATCGACGTTTCATGGCACGGAAAGACAGGAGCAATCGATAGGCAACGTCTCTATGTACGACACCGGCTTAACAGCCACTTGCTGCAGTATACTCCGACGAAACGGCTTGCGGCAATTCTGGGGCCAATTCCTATTTCGAGAATCACCATCAGAGAAGTACCGCCCTTCGTTTGGTTGAACCGTGAGGTTGCGTATGTTATGTATGCGTTTGGTGGTGGCGGCGTAACCCGGATACAAGTTGAAAGGAGCCATTCGATGAGTAGCGGAAACAGCAGACCCGAGCGTGGCAGTGTGTGTTCCCGTCGTGAGGTGTTGGGCGGTGCGGTAGCGGCCATGGCTACCGTGGCGGTCTTACCGCGGAGCGTGCTGGGCGGTGCGGGACAAACCGCGCCCAGCGACAAACCAATACTGGCCGGTATCGGCATCGGCGGTGTGGGGCATGGGCAACTGAGCGCCTGTGACAAGGTCGGTTTTCAGATCGAGGCCCTTTGTGACGTGGACGATTCCTACGGGAAGAAGTCTTTTGACAAGTGGCCCAAGGCGCGGCGTTACCGTGACTATCGCGAAATGCTGGACGCGGAAGACAAGAAGATAGATGCCGTCTACATCGGCACGCCGGACCACTCGCACGCCGTGATCACCATGGCAGTGCTTCGCAAGAAGAAACATGTGTGCTGCGTGAAACCGCTTACCAGAACAATCGACGAGTGCCGCATCGTCGTCGACGCTGCCAAGCAGGCCGGCGTGGCGACGCAAGTGACGGCTTCGCCGAACACGGGCGAAGGCGGCTGCCGAACGTGCGAGTTGATTTGGGCCGGGGCCATCGGTCCGGTGCGCGAAGTCCACATCTGGTCGAATCGACCGCTGTGGCCGCAAGGAATGATGACCCCCAGCGGTCAGGATCCCATTCCCTCGACGCTGGATTGGGACTTGTGGCTCGGACCGGCCAAGGAGATTCCATTCAAGGCGACCTGGCCGGAGGGGCATTATGCACTCAAGCAGGTCAACGTACCCGGCCGGGCTCCGCGAGACGCCGTCTACCACCCGTGGAATTTCCGCGGATGGTGGGCTTTCGGCACCGGCGCGCTGGGCGACATGGGGTGCCATCACTTGAATACGCCCTACCGTGCGTTGAAGCTGGGGCATCCGACGGCCGTCCACGCCTCGGCGACCAAGGTCTTCGAGGAGACAGCGCCCCTGGGTTCGATTGTCAGCTACGACTTCCCGGAGCGAGAGGATATGGCGCCGGTTCGAGTGACCTGGTACGACGGCGGTGTCAAGCCTCCCTGCCCGCCAGAGCGACAGGGCAGCCCCATGCCCGGGTCCGGCACCATGTACGTTGGCGACGAAGGCATTATGTTCGGCAACAGTATCCTACCAGCGGACCGGGCGGCGAAGTTCAGAGACGTCCCCAAGACGCTCACACGCCGCTCGGGCACATGGGGCGAATGGATCGAGGCGTGTCGAGGCGGCGAACAGGCGGGTTGCCATTTCGAATGGGCCGGCCTGTTGACCGAGTTTACCCTGCTGGGCAACATCGCCATCCGCACCGCCAAGCATCTGGAGTGGGACGCGGAGAAGCTGCAGTTCACCAACAACGAGGCCGCCAACAAGTACGTCCGCGAGGAGTACCGTTCCGGCTGGTCGCTCGAAGCGTGACGCCAGCGGACAAAACGAACGTACCCCGTTCTGTATCCCGTTGGCGGGCGTGAAGGGGACGGTCCCATTTTCGCTCCGCAGAGCCTCCGCGAAAATCGGGACAGTCCCCGATCGAAGTCTCGCCGGACTGATCGCGTTCGCGCCGTCATTCACCGGCGGCGGTAGTATCGTCCGTAGCGTGGCGGGATATTGACGCGCACGCCTGGATAAGCATCCACGCGGACGCCTGATCCCACGCGAACTCGAACGCCCGGCGCGTCGACGCGAACGCCAGGGTTCGCTCGATAGCGAGGAGCCACATACACACGAGGTACGTAGCGATCTCGGACGTAGCGGCGCCCCCTACGCGCCTCGGCCGTCGAACCATCGACGAACTGAAGCATGGTCAAGACCATGGCCGTGAGAATAAACCACTTGCACAGCGTTTTCATTCGACTCCCTCCTTTGTGGACCAAGAACCGGTGGTCGTACTGCAATACGGATCGGGCACGATGGCTCGTGCGTTGTACACCGCCCACACGACAATCCGTTAACCAACGCCATGGGTGATTGTACGGAAACCACGGTGATTGGGCAAAGGGGTTACTTCAGCCCTGCGGCTGGAACAGAGCGACGACTCGCATAACGGCCGCGGCGTTGGAAAGGACGATCCAAGATGAATCAACACAGGGCAAGACTGGCAGGGAGGTCTTCTCGGGGAAAGCCGAGGCCAATGGCACCATCAAGGCGGAACTGATGCAATACGAGCACCACCCGGACGGAAAGATCCCGCTTACGCCCCACACGGTGACGGTCAATAGCGGCAGCAGTACGAGGGCAACGACGATCACAATGGACCGGCCACGCTCGCATCGCTTCGACGGTTCCTAAATCGAATGAACGGTTTTCGAGATGGGGAAACGCGAAATGAAAACCTTACCCTCAAATTGTCGCAAGCTGTGCCTTCGGAGTATATTACAGTAAGCGGCCGTAAAGCCGGCGTCGTCCAGCGACATCTTGGCCCCTCCATTCAACCAATTTGGGAGTCGCTATGTTCAGGAAATCCCTCGTCGCGATCGGGGTCGTTCTCTGTATTCCGCTCCTCAACACGCCAGTCTGGTCCCAGGACCAGAGCGAGGATTGGCTGCAACTGCAGCACAGTGAGGTGTATCACGATTTCCTGCTGCGTGACCCTACGGCTGAGTCTGAAATCAAGATCACTGAAACCGCCCCGATCGCCGGCTTCGGGGGCCGGCGGCCGAACCCTGGCGCTGTTTTTGAAATCAAGATCATTGAAACGGCAGTCAACAAAACACCCAAATGGCAACGGGAGGAGCAGAATCCGCCGCTCTCGGCTCGTCGCGCGACAGAACTGGCGGACATACTTCGCGCAAGGCTGGTCAAGGACGCAAATGACTGGGAATGGCATTTGTGGTCTGCCGTTCTCACACCGTGGAACGCTGAATTCCCGGACGGCCGTTGGTTCTGGGAGATCGTTTATCACGCAATTCCGCCAGGCGGTTATGCCGGACCATTGAGTCACCTACATCTCGCGGTACTCATGGACGGGACTGTTGTCGAACCCGCGATCCACAAACGCGCGAAGGATGAACGTCAGCCGGCAAAGTCTCGGCGGCCCAACCTGTTGATTCTTATGGGGGACCATGTGCGAGCCGAGGTTGTGGACGCGCAGAGTCAGTGCCTGACACCGAACCTGGACCGGCTGGCTGCCGAAGGAGTGCGCTTTTCGCGATGCTACACTCCGAACGGTATGTGCTCGCCTGCTCGCGCGTCGTTGATGACGGCAACCTACCCTTCGACGCATGGCGTCTGGGACTGCACGCATACCCAAAGGAAAGAATGGGTAGACGTTTCGCCGAAGCTTGTCCACTGGGCTCAGCGATTGGTGGCTGCCGGATACCGGACGGGCTATTTCGGCAAGTGGCACCTTACGCAAAGCGGCCAGTTGGAGGATTACGGCTGGCAGGAGTACGAAACGCACCAGTCGGCCTCTTATCGAGCCGGTCGCATTCCGGGATCGGAAGTCGTGTCACGAAAGGAAGGCTATCGCGACGTGGTAATGGCGGCCGTGCGGCGCGACGACGGAGAGGCCCCCCATCACCCGGGCTACAATATGGGAATCGACTTCATCCGCCGTCATGCCTCGGAGGCACAAGAAAGACCCTTCTGCCTGTTTGTGTCCACAACCGAGCCGGGCGCGTGTGTGCCGCCCAAACGGTTCTATGACATGTACGACGTCCGGGCGACTCGCGTCTCGCCCTCACTACGCGACGATCTGCAGGACAAGAGCGAAATGCTCCGCCGCATGCAGGCCGGTTGGACGGACGTTAGTGACGAAGACTGGCAGAAGATCACCACGTGCTACAACGCACAGGTCACGTTCATCGACAGCGAAGTGGGCCGAATCCTGCAGACGCTTAAGGACGCGGGCTGCTACGGCGACACGATCATTGTGTTTCTATCCGACCACGGGCGGATGCTCGGAGGGCACGGCCTGGTCGGGCTCGGGCTGGGGCTTGGTTACGAGGAAGTCTATCGGGTCCCGTTGATCGTTCGCCTGCCAGGTGGGCTCGTTGCCAACGCCGATGACGCGCGAGGGCAAACGGTCGACGATGCGCTCGTCAGTCTGGTGGATGTGGGCCCGACGTTGTTGGATCTTTGCGGACTGGCGCCGCTTCCGGATGCCCAGGGTCGAAGTCTGGTGCCTCTCTTTGCCGAAAACGCCGACAAAGCCGATTGGCAGGATGCCTATGGCGAGTTCTTCGGTCAGCGGTTCATGTTCACTCAGCGGATCGTCTGGCATGGCAACTGGAAGTACGTCTTCTCGCCGGGCGGCGTGGATGAACTCTACCAACTGGCGGACGACCCCTTCGAACGGAAGAACCTGGCAGCCGACCCGCAACACCGCGACGTGCTGGTCGATATGGCAAAGCGGATGTGGCGGAAAATGGAGCAAATCGGCGACGAGTCGCTCTTGAACACACACTACACCACGCTGCGCACCGCGCCCATCGGGCCACTGTCGCGCGAGGAGTAGTTGTCAGGTCATCTGCCGTACGCCGCGTTGCCCGCGGATCACAGATGTTTCTTCAGCCAGACGATCGTCTCTTTCCACATTTCGTCGGTGTAGTCGTGTCCGACGCCGGGATAGAGCACGCCGCGGAAGTTCTCTTCCTGATCGTACAAATGGTAGAGTTTCTCCTGGAAGGCGTTGATCGTGCGGACGCCGGCAGCCGGCGAGCCGCGATCCTGGTCGCCCGTCAGCGTCAGGTGCGGACGCGGCGCGATCAGGCCAATCACGCTTTCCATGTCGATCTGCTCCTTCAGTATTCCAGGCACCCAGTAGTAGAAACCGTGGGCGCGTAAGCCAGCGGCCATCAGGTCCTGGTAGCGCGTCAGGCAGCATACGCTGATACAGCACTTGATGCGCTCGTCCATCGCCGTGACCCACCACGATCGCGTCGAACCCATGCTCATGCCCATCGCGGCAATGCGCTTCGGATCGACCTCCGGCCGGCTGATCAGGTAGTTCAAGGCCAGCACGTCATCGCGCACCATCATGCCCCACAAGGTACGGCCTTGCCAGAGGAACATCTTGGTCAGGTCGTGCTCGGTATCGTGTCCTTCGCGATCCTTGTCGGCAGGTCCCTGCCACCGACGCTCGCCGAACGCATAGGCGTCGATGCAGATTACGACGTAGCCCGCCCGAACCAATTCCTCGCCTGTGACGAAGTGATGTCCTACGTCTCTGAACTCGAATGCCTTGATCAGTACCTCCTCCTTGCCCTGCTGGTATCTTCCGCCGTGGTAATGATTGTAGAGGATCGCCGGGCCGGGCTCGGTGCGCCCATCGGGGATCATCAGATAGCCGTACACCGTTGCAGCGGCACCGTTGTCGAAGGTGAACTTCTCCAGCGTGTAACCGTCGCGTTGCTCCTTGCTCACAAGCGTCGGCTTTGGCGTGAACAACTCCGGCCATGTGCCCAATAGCTCGTGCAGCGTTGCACGCAGTTCCGTCTTGCGTTTTTCCCACACCGCAGGGGATTCGGGCACGGGCGTGACAAACGAAGGGAAATTGCCCTGCAGCACGGGCGGCACCTCACCGCCAAACAAGTCCGACGATCCGACAAACAGAATCGCAACGGCGACGACCGTGGAAAACGAGTAGCGGTCCATTGGCTTGACCTTGGTGTTGGGCCCAGTAATGATCATGGTGTTTGCTCCTTTGGCGATCCTCGAAGGAATGTTGATATACTATCTCCGAATTGCAGGCATCTGCAACTGAATAGAATGCCGCGAGATGTTCCGAAGCGGCCATTCTCGTGCTCGATTCACGACGAAAGGACTAACAATGAAAACGACGATTGCTCTAACGACCGTACTCTGCACGCTACTTTCTGCTCCGACGATCCTGGGACAGGAGTATCCGGCCATATCCGAGGCACAGCGCATCGAACGGCTCAAGCCTCCCGTTAAACGACCGGTTCGCATGATTCTGGACACCGATACCTACAACGAAATCGACGATCAGTTCGCCGTGGTATACGCATTGATCTCGCCCGAGTTGGACGTCCAGGCGGTCCATGCCGCTCCGTTCCACAACAAACGGTCCAGTGGTCCGGGCGAGGGCATGCAGAAGAGCTACGAGGAAATCCTGAGAGTTCTCAGTAGGCTCGGCAAGGACGCCGATGGCTTTGCTCTAAGAGGCAGCACACAGTATCTGACGGACTTGCGGAATCCCGAGAAGAGTCCCGCTGCACTGGACCTGATCCAGAGGGCAAAGAAAAGCAGCCCTGAAGATCCCCTGTATGTCGTAGCCGTCGGGGCGATTACCAATGTCAGTAACGCCATCCTGATCGATCCTTCGATCATCCACAACATCGTCGTTGTATGGTTGGGCGGCAACGGTCACCATTGGCCGCATCAGCGCGAGTTCAACTTCCGACAGGACTTGAATGCTTCAAGGGTCATATTCGATAGCGGCGTACCGTTTGTGCAGCTTCCGTGTACGCCGATCGTGACTCATTTCACAACCACCGTGCCGGAGATGGAACGATACGTCGCAGGCCGAGGAGCCATTGGCGATTACCTACTGGAGATCTTCAAAGACTACAGGAAGGACCACTTCGGATGGTCCAAAGTCCTGTGGGACATGACGGCCGTGGCGTGGCTGGTCAATCACCGCTGGTTGCCGTCCGAGTTGGTACACAGCCCGATCGTTACCGACAATTACACATTCAGCGTCGACCGATCCCGGCATCTGATACGAGTGGTGAGTTTCGTCCAGCGAGATCCGATCTTCCGGGACTTTTTCACGAAACTGGAAAAGCAACCGAGCAACTGAAAGCTGAACCTGGGCATCCAGACGACGGGCCGTTCCAAGTCGACGAGTCTCGACTTGGCGTTCCGCCGGACGAGCCCTGCGATCTTAGCTCAACGGCTCTTTCAAACCAGAACCTGTGACCGGCACGCAGACGGTCGCGCCACGCTCGATCGTGCCGGCGTCGATTAGTTTCTCCAGACCAGCGAATGCGACCGCGGACGTTTTCTCGGCAAAAACGCCTTCAGATGACGCCAGTCGCTTCTGCCAGGTTGTGAGTGAAACTTCCGACACTGTTACACCTGTCCCGTTGGTCGATTGAATCGCCTCGACCATCTCGGCAAGTCGAGGCGGCTTGGAAACGGCGATGCCGGAAGCCCGCGTCGGCAGAACGTCTTCGTGCGACCAATCATCGCCAGTCACTGCAGCAACCACCGGTCGCACGGCGTATGCCTGGACGCCGTGGAACTTGGGAATCTGCTTGACAATTCTCGCTTCCAGAAGCTCCTGGTATCCGCGGACCATCCCGATCAACAACGACCCGTTGCCGACCGGCAAGACCACGTGCTCGACTTCGGCACCTAGTGCCTGGACCAACTCGTAACTTGCCGCCTTCATCCCTTCCGAAAAGTAAGGACTCAGGTTGTGGGACATGTAGACCAGCTTCCGATCGGCAACGAAGGCTTCCGCCGCATCGGTCGCTGCCTGCCTCGGCCCCTCGATCTTGTGAAGACTCGCCCCGAAAACCTGAATCTGATCCAACTTCCCACTGGCGGCGCTGGCAGGCGCAAACACGTGAGCTTCGAGTCCGGCCGCGGCGGCGTATGCGGAAAGTGACGCTCCTGCATTTCCGGAAGAGTCTTCGACAAATTCCGTTACGCCCAGGTCGCGCCCCATCGTGGTAAGAACCGCCGAGCCGCGGTCCTTGAAAGAACCGGTCGGCGCCATGAATTCAAGCTTGGCCCATAGTGACCTCAATCCCAGCTCTTCCGCAGTGCGCCCGAGAGACACCAGCGGCGTATCGCCCTCGCCAAGGCTGTTCGCCGTTGAGCGATCATCCATCGGAAGTCTTGGCAGCGCACCGTGGGGAGGATCGCGGTACTCGACGGCAAGCAGACCACCGCACTGGGCGCAATACAGATCGCAAACCGAGGGAGCTTGCGTCGCCGAGCAGTTCAGGCAACGAAGTTGATGGTTCGGAACGTTCAAATTGATTCTCCGCAGCGATCAATCCGCGGCTGCGAGTGCGAGGATTTGGCCGTTTTCTAACGCGACGAAAATCTGCCCCTGGTGATTCACGGCCGTGCCGCCTTTGACGACGGGGCCGGGAAGCTTTTTCAGCCAGAGGTCAGAACCGTCTTCCACGTTGATTGCCGCCAAGAACGACGTGTCTGCGTCGTCTTGCCCGGTGTGTCCGGCAGCCAGTAGGTCCTTGTCGCCCATGATGAAACTGTTGAACCGGCGACCGGCCTTCTGCCAGACCGCCTGGATCTGCTGGCGGTTTCGCTGCGTCCCCCACCGAGAGATCGGCTTGCGCGGTCGCTGCTGTCCGGCCGGCAGCGCCGGCAACAGCATCAGCGAACTGTGCCAACTGCCTTCGTACGTGCAGTCGTAACACAGTGACCGCCTATCAGCCGTATCGCACTCGAACGATACGTATTTGCCGTAATCCGGGAAGTACGGATAGAAGGAGGTGTGGAACGAAGATCGTGGCTGATCGAATGGCTGGTTCAGGCATTTGCCGGTAGCCAGATCGTAGCGAGCCTCTTCGTGAACACCACCACCTGCAAACCGGAGCTCGCCGCCTTGGATGTAGAGATTACCCTGGAGGCTGACGCCGTGATTCACCTTTTCGGATATGGTACCGGACGAATCGTTGTACCATTTCACCTTGCCTGAAACCGCATCCAAGGCGTATACGTGCGTTCCGTCGTAATGCGCGATGCCTGCGGCGGCGTAAACAACGCCGTCTTGAACGACCACGCCGCCGGAGACGGGCCATGTGGAAATCAGTTTGCCGTAGACAGGTATCCACCGATCGGCCGGCGCCGCGCGGAAGCTCCACAGCGATCGTCCGGTTGCCGCCTCGAAGGCGTACACGCGGCCATCGGCCGACCCGACAAACAATCGGCCATTTTCAATCGTCGGAGGGAAGTAGATAGCCGAACCGGCAAACGCCTTCCATCGGACCTTGCCGTCCTCGGCGCCCAGTGCGCGAACGACACCGTTGCGGTCCCCAAAGAAGACCATTCCGGCGGCGGTAACCGGCGCGGTGGGAAAACCGTCGGAGGGAACATCAAAGTTCCATTCAGTCTTCACTCGTCCTGGGATTCTGACGTCGCTGGTCGAACTGCGAGAGTTGTCGCCCTGGTAGGTCGGCCAGTCGCCGGATTCTGCCGCCAGCGGCTTGACCGTGGAAGCATCCGCGAACGTTTGCAGCCGTGAATCGTCCAAGCCGGGTTGGAAGTTGAAACCGGTCGCAGAGGTCAGGCAGATATGCCCGTACAGCGACAACTGGCACCCACACATCCACGGTCCCCAGTAGAGATTGCCATCGGAGATGATCACGCCATCCTGACAGGGCGGACGCATCGGCGCGATGTGATTGGCCGTGTTGGTGGCCGCGTCGATCCGAACCGTTCCGCCGGATGCGCGGAAGAATACGCTGTCCACGGTGCCCGTGGCTCGCGTGCAGGCTCGACGCATGGGCAGTTCGGCCAGGATCTCGCCGGTGTCGTAGGCCAGCTTGAAGCCCGTTGCTGGTGTGCCGGGCGTGCGCTGTTGAGGACCGGCAGCGTAGAATCCATCCTCGCGAAGCACCAGTTGATAGTTGCCGTGGTCCTTCTGCCAAAGCAGTTTGCCGTCCTTCGCACTTGCCACAACCAACCGCTCTCGCTGTGGGCCGGCGAAGAAGATCTGATCGTCGGTGCATTTGATGTAGGTCTGGGTCGAATAGCCGGTAACGTAGTGTTGCGCCCTGGCGTTAGGACCGATTGCCGTCAACAGATCGGCGTCCGCGTTCCGCCACAGTACCTCGCCATCCGTCGCGTCCACACACCCAAGCAGCTTGTCCGGTGCGTAGAAATAGATCCGTCCCGCGCCCATGCAAACACCGCGGCTGTCCGCGTATTCCTCTTCGCGGTGGCTCCAGAGGACTTTCTTCGTGCTTGGGTTGATCGCCATGAAGGTGCGGCCGAAACCGAAGCTCGTCGCAGGGTCCTTGTAGTCGTGGCCCGGCCACATTCCCCACGGCCAATGCCCCAGACCGGGCGTCTGCGACGGTTGAGTGGGAGGTGCCGACTCCTGGCCGCCGACCAGGGCATAGAGCACGCCGTCGACCAAGGCCATCCACTTCCACACTGGGCCGTCCGAGATACCTTCCGGCACAACGATTTCGTCTTTGTCCTCGCCGGTGGCCGCGTCGATCAATTTGCACGAGCGGTGATCTGCCAGGTAGAGGATGTCAGAGGTGGCGATCATCGTGTTGCGGTGGATCATGAACCCTTCGGGCAGGGAGCGTTTCCATAGGATCGTGCCGTTGTAAGCATTCACGCAGATCAGCGTGTTCAGCACGGCGTTCTGGTTCGCTTTGTGAGCGATGTGGCCGAACGCCCGAAAGACGCGTCCGCCGGCAGCCACGGTGACCTGGGGCATGGGGGAGAACTTCGGCTCGGCCAAGAACTGCGTCAAGTACGGGGCGCGGGCAAGTTGGTCGGTCGACTGTGTGTTGTTGTCCGGGCCGTGATAGGGATGGCTCCAGGAGTCGACACCATCGGGGAACGGCTTGACGATTTCGCGACCGGCGACGATTGCCTTTCCACGCGGATGCAGAATTCGAAGCAGTTCCGCATCGTCGATGCCCTTCTCGGCCGAAGCCCCCACGAGCACCGCACCAGCCAAGTTGTCGGCCAGATGAATCCGACTCAAATCGCCACGATCGACAAAGATCCGGCTTCCCAGCAGCCCCGCGGCCTCAGCCGCCGCCCTGACCGCGGCGATTTCTTCGTCCGCGGGTGATTGGAAGAAAACGGTCAATTCGCTGCCGCCGGCCACGTCCGTCACGAGGCTGGCATCGTTACCTTTGGGCAGTCCAAGCACCGCACAGACGCCTCGTTGAATTCCTATCTGCTCCAAAGCGGATTCTGCCTTTGCCGCTGCAGATCGAGACGCCGCCTGCGCGTCGGACGCCAAGGCCGCGAAGAACAGTACGGTCAGGACGAACAACACGCATTCGCCCCGAAATGGAAAAGCTCGTTTGTTAGCCATTCTGAATCTCCCTGGTCATCGAAATCGAACTACTGGTGTGACGTAAGTGCTACCGCGCCTGCCGCGACCGGTTGCGGTCACCGACTTTGTGCCTCGCATTGTCACATAGTCGTTGGCGATATCAACCGTTTTGCCGTTTTTTTGGGGATCTACGGCGTTTCTCTTGCCCAACGCTGATACTCTTCCAGGACGTCATCGTCTGATACGTAGGGCTTGTACACGGCGCGCATCGTGAACTGAGACCAGCCGTCCTTGATCTCTAGATTCTTGAAACGCCCTCGCCAGTCCCAGGCCGGGTTGTTCCGCCCGTCAGGTTGGCGACCGCCGCCGCTGGGCGACATGTAGGGGATGACCCCGCAGCGCGGCGGGAACATGTGGATCAATACCATCTTGCCAAAACGGCCGTAGAATAGAGCGTAGTCCGGATGATATCGCCACTTCGAGACAGAGTCGGAGAAAGCGTTCGTGCCATGTTTGTAGGTGGCGTCGGGCACCTTCTGCAGCTTCGGCAAAGGCATCCCCTCAGCATAGATGCTCGCGGCGTTGCCGTGCACTGGATCGTGGTGCCTCTGCCATTCGAGGTCCGGCGTGACGAAATAGACGCCCGGGTCTTTCGGCCCATTCATATAGCTCGTGCCGTTGAAAGACTCGGCGCCCGATGTACTCGGACGGCTGAAGGTGCAGTCGAACGAATAGGGCGGGACGATCTTGAACGTCTGGCGCGACCAAATTCGGCCATCCGGCAGGAAGTGTTGAATCGCGCCTTCGCTGTCCGAGATGCGTTCGACATTCGCTCGATGGCGGTGCTGGATCCAACCCGCGTATCGGTGAAAGAAGATGTTCCGTTGTTCGTGAACGCTCGTCAGATTCCATATTCCGATGTAGCCCGTTTTCCCCGCACCGTGGTCGAACTCGTTGCCGAGCAGCAGGGTCAGTTCTCCGGCCTTGAGTTCCACTGTCTGTTTTCCGGGTTCTCCTTCTGTAGTTGCGACTTCCTGTCCTTGCCGCGTCTTATTTTCCTCTTGCGCCCCTGATGGAACACGGACTGACAAAACGGCTGCGGCAAGCAACATCAGCAACAGAGGCCGCTCGATGGTTGATGGAGTTTTCATTTTTGAACCTCGCGTCTCAGGAAATTGTAATGGTGCGTTGCTGCGATTATATTCTCTCGGAGGCCGTGAGTGCATCTACGGTGGAAATGAAGCCGGAATTGTCTCGTGAAGGACCCCCGGCTACCACTCGGCTGAAGTGTTGCCAAAATGTAGAGCGGCTTTCGGCCGCGGGCCGTCTGTGTCGCGGTTGGCAGGTATTCCATGAGGAGATGACCGAATGAAGACGAGCAAGAGATACTCACGGCGACGATTCATCAGGTACAGTGCGGCGGCCGCAGCCGGTGTGGCGACACCCTGCCTGGTCCCGTCACGAGTTTTCGCCAGAAGCGGAAGGCCGGGAGCGAACGATCGTGTTACCGTAGGCGTGATTGGCTCTGGTGGTCGAGGCGCATTCCTTGCCGGACACATGCCCGCCGAAGGTCGCGTGGTGGCGCTTTGCGATTGCTACAAGGAGCAGATGGAAGTCGCGCTGAGAAAATACGAAAACCCAAAATGGGCGACGTACCAGGACTATCGCAAGATGATCGACGCCGAGAACCTGGACGCGGTGATCGTGGCCACGACGGACCAGAACCGCGTATCGGCTTGCGTCCTTGCATGCCAGGCCGGCTTGGACATTTACGCCGAGAAGCCACTGACGCTGACCATGGCCGAGGGCCAGACGCTAATCCGAGCGGTACGAAAACACGATCGTGTCTGCCAGGTCGGCACACACCAGCGTTTGATGGAGCCAAATCGCTTCGCCGCCGATCTGATCCGCAACGGAGCCATCGGCAAAGTGCATACGGTCCTGGCACGCCAGTACAAGGCCCCGAAACGGTACGCCGGCTTGCCCGAGGAGTCGATCCCGGACGGGCTCGACTGGGACCTCTGGTCGGGTCCCGCGCCGCTGCATCCCTACAACCACTGGCTGCACTTGAAGATGGAAGGATACCAGGGCTGGGCCCAGTGGCGAGACTACTCCGGCGGCGACGTCACGCTGCACGGCGCCCATGCGGCCGACCAGATTCAAAACGCGCTGAGCAAAGACCACACAGGCCCCGTCGAGATTTGGCCGACCGGTGACGGGTCAGACGCCCAAGTGCGGATGCGCTACGCCGATGGGACCGTGGTCCGATTCGAGCGCGAGTTCGGCGTCTGGTGGGGAGCCGTGTTCGTCGGGGAAAACGGCAAGATCGAGATCAACCGCGGACGAATCGCCAGCAACCCGCCTGAGTTGATCAAGGATGCGCCGAAGACGAGCGGTGGCGATGCGAGCCCGCACATGCGGAACTGGCTGGAGTGCATCAAGACGCGCGAGAAGCCGGTCGCCGATGTGTTGACCGGCCATCGCGCCGTTAACCTCTGCCACTTGATCAACGTCTGTCGCGAAACCGGACGCAAAATCCACTGGGATCCCGACAAGGAGACCTTCCCCGGCGACGACGAAGCCATCGCGCTGATGGATCGGCCGAGACGACAAGGATTCGACTTGCCCGATCTCGGCTGAACCTGCCCGACTGGCAAGCGGCGCGAAACGCGCGCAGAAAGGCGACCTGACGCGCCGCTGCTTCGAATCGGGACCGACCGAAGTCGTGCTGTCTCACCGCATGGGCGAGTAATCGCTGGCGTTCATGAACTCCGACTTGACGCCGCCTGGGACGGTCAGCGAACCACCGGCCTTGTCCTCCGAGGCCTTACGGGCGGAAGCCCAGGCAGGATCTTTCCGGAATGCCCCGAAAGATTCCTTGGCAGCTTCGACGCTCTTGTGGGCGATTATGTAGACCAGTTTTTCGCCGGCGCCCGGCTGGCCTTCCATTGGATTCCAATATGCAATGTTGGTGATGCCGTGCTTCTTGAACAGCTCGACCGTGTGGTCGCGGAAACGAGCGTTCAAGTGCTCCAGGTTGCCAGGCGAGGCGGTGTAAGTTCGCAGCTCGAAAACGCGATCGCCGATCGCGGTCGGTTTGACCTGTGGCGAGTAATCCGTGGCAGACAACAGGACGGACTCAACCTTAGTGACCAGCCGCCCGTTGGCCTGAGTCTGTTCTCGGACCTTCTTCCATTCAGGATCAGCGAAGAAGGCCTTCCATGCCGCGGCCTTGGCTTCTGCGCTGGGAAAGGCCAGCACGTAGATCAACTTGTTTTCCGCATTTTCGATGGGCGTCCAGTAGCCAATGTTCGTCAGGCCGTGCTTCTCGAACAACTTGAGCGTGTGGTCACGGAAGCGTGCTTGGAGATCATCGAGTCGGCCGGGGGCTGCATAGTAGGTCCGCATCTCGAAGACTCGTGTGTCTTGTTCTTCCGCGACAAGCACGCCGGCCAATCCGAGGACCACCGTTGCTGCTAGAACTGCTCGTGTCATCATGGTCTTGCTCCTAAGGTGAAGTGTGGGCAGAGTCGGTGAATATGATAACCTGTTCGACAGCCGAAACCACGGGTAGCGAGCGGCCATCGGTGGTGGAGGCCCTGCTGAAGGACACTCACTCCCCGCGCCCGATCTCTTCCACGTCTTCCTTCGAGATTCCCTCTTTTTCGCGGAAGGACGAAGGGAGCAAGTCCCAAGGAAGCGCGCGGGCGAGCATCGGCAGCAGCACCGCGCCTCCCGGGAGCGCGAAGATCCCCAGAGCGGGAACGACTTTGGCGAGGTCCAGGAGTTGGTCACGAGCCTGTTTCTGTTCCTCGTCGGTCAGCGTTTCGCCTCGCGCGTAGCGCCACATCAATCGCAGCATCTCATCGGATTCGCCGATTTCTTTCCATACGGCGTTCTTGTTGCGGATCACCGTTTCTTTGAGCCAGGGATACCCGACCTCGCATCGGTACCGGCGGCTGGTGAGAAAACGTGACGTGTTCAGCACGACGTCCGCGGCGTCTTTGACGACTTCGCCCGGAAGGCTGAGCACTCTCTTGAAGCTCGCTCCGAACCCGGACTCTTCCACGGGCGGATCTTTCTTGTCGTCCATTGGAATCTCCAGCCGTCGTTGTCCGGATCGCCACTCTCGTGTCACCGGACCTCGCTGCGCCCACAGATGCGGACCTGCGATTACTGCTTCAATTCCAGCTCCAACAGCTTGACGTTCTTGTACCAGACTTTGTGGCCGTGATCCTGGAATCCCAGACGGCCCGCGCGAGCGAAATCTTTTACGGCTCGCGGCTTGCCGTTCAGCTTGTACTTGTGCTTCTTGCCATCAGGGCAGAGGCCCGGCTGGTCGAATCTATCACAGTTCATCGCGGCGACTGCTTCGCCGTTCACCGTGACATTGATGTATGGCCCGTAGCACCGGATCTCGACCGTGTTCCATTCGCCCGTCTCCTTGCCAGCGTTCTTGGTGGTGGCTGCCAGATCATAGATCGCGCCAAATTGGTGCTTGCCAACCCCTGTGCCGCTCATGACCTGAATTTCAAAGCCCGTGTTAACGGGGTTCTTGGGATCCTCGACTCGGAAGAATATGCCGGAATTGCAGCGGGGGTCTTCCCAGCGGACGTCGCATCTCAGCACGAAATTGTCGAACGATTTCTCGTGCATGATGATGTACCCGCCCGACTTGTACGGAACGAGCGACCCTTCTTCAACCGGCGTCGCGATTGGTTTGCCGTTGTTGCAGTTCCAGCCAGTCAGGTCCTGACCATTAAACAGCAACTGCCAACCAGCCTGCTTTTCTTCGTCCGAAAGTTCGTTGTCGCCGGCGATGGCTGGCGAGGCAAGGAGCAGCGCGGCAACAACGGCCGCGGCGAATTGAAGGTGTCGTGTCATTGCAGTCTCCCGGGTGTAATGGAATCGGTGAGCATCCATTCTAGCACGAGTGTGGTGAGTTTGTATGAGCCGGCCTGAGAAAAATGCATGGAGCGGTACGTCTGAACCCTCACCGAGGTTGCGTGGTCTTCTCGATAGCTCGTACCAAGAGAACCCAGTCTTGCTTGTCAGGTGTTTGCGCCGTCGGCCAATTGTCTTGACTCGGTGGAGTGAACTTGATCGGGGCTCCACCCGTAACGCGGGCCGCGTCGGTCAGTCGGCCCGTTCGCGGATCGAACCATCGCGGTTGAAACTGGCCCGACGCTTCCGAAAGGTCCAATCGAAATGCGTCCCCGCCGGATGTGTACACCAAATACGTG
>JADHUC010000222.1 GCA_016784735.1 Pirellulaceae bacterium
CTCGACACCTGACACCTGACACCTGAAACCCATTCCTCTCTTTCTTCCCCGACACCCGAAACCCGACACCCGACACCCCCCTCATTCCCCCAGCGTCGACTTCCGTCTCAGAATGTGATGGTAGTGTTGTGCAAACCGATGCGCCTCGTCGCGCACGTACTGTAATAGACGCAGGGCAAAGGAATGGCGGCTGAGTCGCAGCGGTTCGGGCTCGCCGGGCCGAAACACTTCTTCTTCGCGTTTGGCCAATGAAATCAGCGTCGGCGGGTCGATCTCTTGTTCGCCGAACGCGGCCAATGCTGCGTTCAGTTGGCCCTTGCCCCCGTCGATCAGCAGGATGTCCGGGAAGACTTCACACGCATCGTGCAACCGCTTGTACCGCCGCGAGACGACTTCATGAATGCTGCCGAAGTCGTCGGCACCTTGAACCCCGCGGATCTTGTAGCGACGATAACCGGGCTTGAAAGGCAATCCGTCGATAAACTGAACCACGCTGGCCACCGTCTGCCCACCGTCAAGATGAGCGATGTCGACGCCTTCCAGCACACGTGGCTGCGCTTTCAGGCCCAGCACCTTTCGTAAGCCGGCCAGGCCTTTCTTAGGATCCACGTAGAACACTTCGGGCTGGGCGTGCGTGTCCAATTCGCCTCGCTTCTCCAGCGTTTCAAGCCGATGGATTTCGTCGCGTAAAACGGCCGCTTTCTCGAACTCCAGTGCTTCCGATGCCTCCTGCATCTCCTTGCGCATCTCGTTCAGCAACGATTTCTTCTTGCCGTCCAGAAACATCTGCAGCCGTTTGATGTCCCGGCGGTACTCTTCTCTGTTGATTCGCAAGTTGCACGGGGCGGTGCACTGGTTGATACTGGCCAAAAGGCACGGTCGGAACCACTTCCAGCGTTCGTCGCCTTCGTCGATGTCCAGACTGCAAGTGCGAAATTTGAAGATCCTCTGCAACACTTGCACGGCACCTCGCAGCGCGCCCGCGTTGGCGAACGGACCGTAGAGTTTCACGCCGCGTTCCTTTGGCTCACGCGTGACTTCGACTCGCGGAAAATCCTCGCGAGTGCTGATCATCAGATAGGGGAACGATTTGTCGTCTTTCAGTTCCTTGTTGTATTTCGGTTGGACATCTTTGATCAGTCGAGCTTCCATCAACAGGGCGTCGACTTCGCTTTCGCATTCTGCGAAGTCGACATCGCAGATCTCCGACACCCAGTGTGCCGTGCGTTTCTCCTCGGTCGCCCCCTTCAGAAAATAGCTGCCCGCACGGGAACGGAGATTCTTGGCCTTTCCGACGTAAATCACTCGGCCGGCCGAGTCCTTCATCAGGTAGATACCAGGCGTCTGAGGAAATTCGCGCACCTTGGCCGCCGCCCGCCGAAAGCCGAAATCGTGGGCGTCATTCGCCGATGCCGGCAGGGTATCGTCCGTTTGCTCTGATTCGTCAGGTTTGTTGGTCATCGTCCAGCGTATCCTTGCCTCGCAATGGAATTGTACTGCTCCGGCAGGATATTCAAGTGCAAATGCATGAAACGGTTCGTAGTCCCGCCTTCAGGCGGTCCTCAAAAAAGAATCGCCGCGGAGAACCGCCTAAAGGCGGGACTACGAACGGCATCACGCCCCCTTTTTCTCTGGTGCTGCCTACCTGCTACAATCCATGGTTGTTTGCACTACCTTCCGGACGCATGATCAAAGAGCCCCATCCATGGAAACTCCTTCCGACGACCGGTATCTGGCTCTGAAAGCCGTCATGATGCCGAGAGACACGAACCCTTACGGCACGATTTTCGGCGGCGTGACGCTCAGTTACATCGACCAGGCCGCGGTCGTGGGCGCCAGGCATGCGATCCGCCATGCCGGATGGCCCGAACAACCGCTTGTCACCGTTGCCATGGATCGCATCGAGTTCCACCAGCCAGTTTTCGTCGGAGATGTCGTTAGCTTCTTGACGAAAGTTGTCCGCGTCGGTCGCACGTCGATAACCATGCACGTGGCCGTAGAATCAGAGCGGAAGAACGAACTCGTGAGGCTCACCGAGGCACAAGTCACGTACGTTGCCGTGAAACTGGATGGCGACACCAGGAAGCCCGTGCCGATTCGCGGCGAGTGATTTGGGGGCATTGTACCTTTGCCCTGCGCTGCCTCAGGTTTCGCTCTCACTCCAAACGCTCGCGCAGTGCCGCCGCCAACTCTTCCGGCAGTGCGATGACCTTGCCCTGAGGGTTGACACAGGCCAGAAGGACTCTTGCGCTCACTAATTCCTCGCCGTCAACAGAACGCACCACTCGTTGCCTCAAAGTGAACCGAACATGCCGCACGCGTTCCACCACGGTCTCGATCTCGACAATATCGCCCAATACAGCCGAGACGCGATAGTCAATCTCGACGCGAGCGACCGCGAAGATGAATCCCTGCTCGGCGTACTCCGCCACCGACATTCCCAGGCCCTCGACGAGGTCGCATCGTGCCATCTCCAGCCAACGGAGATAGTTAGCATAATAGACGACGCCACCCGCGTCCGTGTCTGCGTAGTAGACCTTGGTCTTCATGTTCTCCACCGGTAATTGGACAATAATCCGGCGTAAACCGCCTGGATTCGAAACACCATTATTGGCAGAAAACAGGATAATGTGAATCGTCTTGCCGTCTGTATCGGCAGAACCGCACGCGGATGGTAAACTTGGTTGTACCGCAGCCAGTTGGCAACTTCCGTAGCCGAACTCGCTAGAGTTCGGGGGCCAGAAGTCTCGCGACTCCTGCTACCGCGAACATCGGGCTGGCTGCAGTTTCTTACAGCGACTACTGCCGTGAGGAGGTGTTACGATGCTGAAGGGTTCAAGTGGGTTCGCTCTGCTCCTTTTTCTTGTGGCGCCCCTGGCCTTGATTGCCGAAGGTGCATACGCCTGCACGACGATTCTGGTCGGACGAGCGGCGACCGCGGACGGATCGGTTCTCATGGCCACCTCGTGCGACGGCGGCATCATGGGACGGGTCTACGTCGTACCGGCCAAGCAGTATCCCAAGGGGACGAAAGTCCCCATGTTCTATGATTGTCCGGCGCCTTCCACGTGGCAGGAACACCTGGACCAGAAGGAGAGAGGTGATACGCAGGTTGGAAATCTTCCGATCGAGCAGACCTACCGCGCGATCCTGGCCGCGGGCCATTTTGCCGACAGCGTCACCGGCGGCATCAACGAACACGGTGTCAGTATGGGCATCGAATACATGGGCATGAAGCCCGAGCTGGCGAACTCGAACGGCATCGTCAGCACCTGCAGCAGTCACTGGACCACGTCCTTGATCGCTAACGGGCTGATGCGAGCGCGGACGGCCCGTGAGGCTATTCGTCTCATAGGCTCGATGGTCGAACAGTACGGCTTCACGTACTACTGGGCCCCGACCGCCGGATGTGCCATCCCGATCGTGGATAAGAAGGAAGCCTGGATCATGGAAATCTTCGGTCCGGGCAAGGCGTGGACACCGGGATGTGGCAAGCCCGGCGCTGTCTGGTGCGCCCAACGGGTCCCGGACGGGGAGGTGACGTGTAACGCGAACCGTAGCCGGATCGGCGAAGTGGACCTTGGCGACCCCGACCATCTCATGGCGTCGCCAAACATTCATTCACTTGCCGAGGAGTTGGGTCTGTGGAAACGCGGAACGCCGTTCGTCTGGTACGATGCGTACGGCGTCACGGGAGGAAGGGGAAACTCGTTACGCGAGTGGGCGGCTCTGAGTCGAATCGCTCCATCGCTCGGCCTGGAGGCCACTGGTGATCCCAAGAAAGACCGGTACCCCTTTTCGGTGAAACCTGACGCGAAAGTCAGTGTCGCGGCCTTGACCTCGGTCATGCGGGATTGCTACCAGGGAACCGAGTTCGACGTGACGGAGCATCCCGCATTCAATCGCGGGGGCAAGAAAAATCCGCTGGCCCGGCCGTTCGGTTCCCGCGATCTGTTCGACTTGGTGGGCGTCCAGCCCGAACGCTCTATCGGCACCGAAACGAGCGGCTACGTCTACGTATCCCAGATCCGCGACGGGCTGCCAGCCCCAATTTCCGGCTGCATGTGGTTCGCCTTGGGCCCCGCCGTAACAAGTTGCTTTACGCCCATTTATTGCGGGGCGACCGAAATTACGGAGTCTTGGAGCCGCCAACCGAATTTCGCGGAGATTGATCGAACGCAGATCCAGTGGAAGTTTCAGTTGGTCGAAAACCTTGCCGGGCTCAAGTACCAGGAGGCCATCAAGGACATCCGGGGCGTTTGCGAACCGACCGAGGAGCGGCTTCTCAAGTTCCAGCCCGAGTTCGAAGCGGCAGCACTGCGGATGAACGAGGAACACGGAGCGGCGCGTGCAGAGAGCTTCGTTACCGAGTACACCAACTCGTGCCTAGAGAACGTCGACGACGCCTACGGCGAACTGGTGGATTATCTAACGTTCAAGTACCTATACAGTTACTCGAACGCTGCCCCGCCCAAACTGCCGGAGGTCACCACGCCCGTCATTCCCAAAGTGCCGACATCGCGGCGACTGAAGACTCACTAGCCGTGCCGAGTTGGATTTGGCAAGGGAATGAGGGCAGGGGAATGAGTATGTGGTCTTCATTCCCCTGCCCCCATTCCTCTGCCAATCGTCTTTGGTACCGCACGCCGATGAGCGATCCACCGTTCGTGGTTCAGCTACCCGAGGGCGCCCAGACGGATGGATTTGTCGCCGAAACACGGAACCATCTCACGACGATCCCGATGCCAGCCGGTTCGGAAGGCATTGGCTGGAATGGACAACAGATTGCCGTTGTCTTCGAAGGCGGATCAAAACATTACCGAAGTCGTTGGCGCCGATGGGGCGCGATGATCGAAGACCGGATCCTGCTGCTTGACCGGAAGCAACTCGACCTGAGATAGATATCCGAAGTTGTACGAGATGGTGGAATTCTCCTACGCGTCGGTTTGGGCTGGCTTGTAGTCCCTACCATCACTCCACAACGACCCAATGTGGGCTTGACCAGGCAAGGTGCCCGTGCGCGACCATGACGTTGCCTGGAAGATCTGATGCGGCGCGCTGCTGAGCCACGCGCCAGTAGTACCAATGCGTGCCCTTGCTTAGATCGGAGTCCTCATGCTCGACGGAGAACTCCCGATTACCGTTGCCCTCGAACATCTTCACTTCCACGCCATCGCGTATCAGATGGGCCGAGACGATCGGGCGAGTACCGATCACACGAAGGGTCAACGTCACTTTGCCCTGGGCTGCCTTGGCCTCCGCACCCATAAATGCGCCGTTGGCTCTTGAATCCAAGAAGATCCGCGAGCCGTTTGTGGCGTAGCACCGCCGATTGCGGAGCCCGTCCAGGATCGCCTCGGCGGTCAGATCTTCTGCATAGATGGCCGTCAAACCGCCGCTCAAGCCGGGGGCTCGACGGTGCGAGTCGCCGGACGCGATGAACGCCAAGCGGAATCCCTGATCGAGCGGTTCGTGAAACGACTGCGGCCGCCTTGCGATGTAGCTGCCCCATCCGGCTACGACCTCCAAACCGACCTCCACTTTGTGGCCCGTAACGCGAAAGACGGGGTGCTGAGTAAGCGTGATACCACCGGCTGCTTCCACAGCTTGATTCAAGCGGGCGATGTCGTTCCCGACTTCCGGATAGCGCACTGCAGGGCCGCCAGTCGGCGGATAGATCACACTGCGGTGATTCGCGAACGAGCGATTCTTGTAAGGCACCGTCCAGGTGCTCGGGTCGGAGATCTTTGCGGCGGGATCACCGGGAACGCGTGACGTCCATTCGTAAGCGGGCAACGAAACGAAGCGGCCGTCTTGCGAGTAGACTCTCGCGAAAAGGTTGCCCAGTTCGTATTCGTAACCGGTCAACGGGATGTCGTAAATGAAATCGTTTTCCGTAAAGACAACCACGTCCAGCATGGCTCGGTCGCGAGCGTAATGTGTCAACTCGTCGGGCTCTCCTTCGGCATCGGCAGTCAGCCCACTATGGCAGTGCGGATCGGCCCAATACAACCTGTAGGTCTTGCCGTCCAGTTGTATTTCTCGTCGCTCCGTCAGTTCGCTTTCGATCGGCAAATCGACCGGACGCCAGCCGACCCACTGGTCCTGCTCGAAGGTCGTCGTCTCGTTCAAGTCGCCAACCAGTCGATGGTAGATCCGGCGGTTCTGGCGAGGGAGAGCCGAGGCAAGGAACACGAACTTGCCATCCGTCGCGCGGGGCGGTTCGGCGAGATGATAGTCAACCCGGCCTTCGTGCAGCACGACTGGTTCGCCCCAACGCTGCCCGCGCATCGGTCTGGCAAGCAGTTCTCCGACGACATTGGGCGTGCTACCACGATGATCTGCTTTGCGTTCCCACAACAGCCACACATCGTCTCCATCCTCCAACAGCATCGGGACCGTCCGCCGTCCGGTATAACCACCCGTGGCAAGCGGCGATGGCGCGATCTTTGCCATCAAGCCGTACGTCAGTTCGGCGGCCGTTTCGTTGCCCTTCGAGTCGGTGATCATCTCCCATCGGTCATCTCGACGGACGGCCGTTTCCAGGGTATGCCATTGGCTGATGGCACCTGGGCTGCCGATCACGTCGGCCTTTCGCAGCCACGCGACATACAGGCCCTGACCGGTCACGATCACCGTCGGAGTCAGGCAATGTCGGCCCTTCGGCGATAGCCGCTCGACCGGCCCGGCCTCAGGAAGCACCTTTCGGCCGTAGACCGCGTACTTCTCGCCGCCGTATTGATCCCAGAACACCCAGGCGGTACCTCCAGTATCGGCGACCACGACAGGTCGATACGCGTCGCAGTCCGTTGACGAAACCGCCAGTGATTCTCGCCAATTCCCGTGGTCGAGGACGCGAGACCAGATACGGAAACGACCTTCGCGATAGCCGCTCCAAACGACAATGACCTTACCGTCACCCACTGTCGTGGCAGCCGGGTAGATCGCGTCGGCCTCGGCGTCTGAGATGGCGACAATCGCACTCCATTCGTCCCCTGCCAGGTTACGCGCAAGAGTTTTCCATCGGTCACCGACCTTTGCTGTCCAAGTCACCCAGAGTGAATCTGACGCCGCCACTGTGACCGTAGGCGGACCATGCACCTTGCCTTGACCGCTGACGATGTGAATCGGGCCTTGGTTTCCGTCAGCGTCGATTCGTCGCGCCAGCACTTGGTCGTTATCCTGGCGGTAAGCGTGCCAGGCAATCCACGATGTTCCGTCATCCAGGACGACGGCCGACGGATGTGAATCGTAGGTATTTCCTTCGGCGTTGACGATACATTCTTCCCACGCGGCGGCGGTGGTTTGGCGATTCTCGATCGAATGAGCCGTCGTCACCATCATCACGGCGGCGAACCAACAAGTGCAGGCTGTTTTCATATTCGATGTCGCTTTCATAAAACGGTTTCGAGCGGCAAGGACGTAGGGTGGGCCAAGTCTTCGCAGGCCCACCAAAACCGCCCACCAAGCAACCACGTGTGCATCCGTCGGACGACACAGCCTGCCGGCATCGAAAGCCCGTTCCGGTGGGCCCGCGAAGACTTGGCCCACCCTACGAAGATGTCGCTCCCAGTCCAGTTGTCACTTCCATAGTCTGATCCGCGCATAACTGATCGTGTTAGAACTGCCAACCCTGACGCCAAGCAGATCGAGAGTCGTCGACGGTGGAGAGCCTCCGCGAACCGTGGCCGTGAAGTAGGCGCTCATCGGGTGTTCCATCGGCACTTTGACCGGCTCGCTGACGGTCCCGTCGGCATGCAACTCCTGCAGGCGGTTTTCCGAGACTTGCTTGCCTTGCGGATTGGTTCCGCTGACGTAGTAGAAAACAAACAGTCGATTGTCGCACGCGACTTGGAACCGTCCGGCACTTGCCGTTTCGTTTGCGCCGCCTTCTTCGGCCAAAACTAACGTGCGTCGTTCGATGACCTTGCCATCGCGGACGATCGCATAATTCAAAGCGTGCGACTGCTTTGCGTCGGGGAAGTACTTTCCCCGCAACCGCGTGTCGAGCGCCCGTTCGTTCCACAGAATGTGAACGGCTCCGTCCGGAGCAACCCAAAGGTCACACGGCGAGATCCACCCGCACGTCTTGTCGCGACTTGCAATCTCGATCCAGTCATGGAACTCGCCGGTGGTGATGTCATCGGACCAGGCATAGAACAACCGCCTGAAGTCGTAGTCCCAGCCCCGACCCGTGATCTCCTTCTTGTACTCTCGCCACTCCTTGTACGGCTCCATGATGTCACTGACGCCACAGAAATGGACGGCCCGATCCTTGAGCATCACGTTCGGATAGCACACGCGAATTGGCTGCGGCTTGTCGTACTCGGCGCCCCAGGGCCACGGCAATCTACCGGCCGTCCACTCGCCACCAGCGCCTCGAAACGCCCATTCGGCATGCGTGTAGCCAATGTTTTGAAACAAGATCAATTCGCCCTTCGGACCGTCACCGGAAAAACTCCGATAGGAGTGCTCCGAAAATGGCGGCGAACCGTCCCACTTGGGCAGAATCGTCTCAAACGGCTCTATAGGGTTCGCCGGATCGAACTGCAGAATCTCGGGACGCGCCGGGCCGTTTCGGGCGTTGGGGCCCGTGAGCGTTGGATTAGCAGACAGGAGCAAGCGGCCATCGGGGAAACCGACCAGCGGGCACGGCTCACGGGTACGCCCCTTCTCGTCCGCCTGCTGAAGCTTCCAGCCGTCCGCCATTCGTTTCAGCAGCGTCCAGCGGCAATTGTTCAAAGGCTGATGCTGGCTGAGAGTCTCGATGCCGCTGGCGAATACGTCGTCTTTGATCCTCACCAGACATGTAGACCCACCGCACCACATCGGTCCAGATCCGTTGTCTGCCGGTTCGTACGTGTACACATCCTCTTCGATTTCTACAACCGGCTGAAGCGTAACCTCGGCGGCAGCAATCGAGCTTGTCGCCAATGCAACGAGCGTGGCTAGACACAACTGGATTGCGCTTTGAATTCTCATCAACGTGTCCTCTCCTTGTCGTAGGGTGGGCCAAGTCTTCGCGGGCCCACCGCCCAGTACATCGACCCCGGTGGGCCTGCGAAGACTTGGCCCACCCTACTTACTGGACTGCTGCCGCTTTCATGGATCGTAGATCTTTCTGCCGTTGCGAATGGCCTCGCGATTTCGCAATTCCACTTCTCGACGCAAGGCGTATTTCTCCTCGCGTCGCTGGTCGACGTCACAGGGCTGGAAGCCGGGCATGTCGGCTCGCGGGCGCTTTTCGAGCATTGCCCGGCCACCTGCGATGATCGACAGTGCCTCTTTGTAGCGAGGATCCTGCTTGTCGGCAAACTGCGCCAGACAGGGGCTCAACTCAGGTCGGTCGAAACTGACTTGCGGACCGCGATTGCCGTTGAAGCTCATTTGACCGTTGAAATCCACTCCGGTCAGCTCACTCAACCGAGCTAACTGGCTGTTATCCAACGGGCAGCGGCCGGTACGGCTGTCCGGGTACGCACAACTATAGGTGGGATAGTATACGGCGTTCAGATCAAGCCAAGCAAGAATCCGGTCGAGTTCTTCTTCGCTCAATGCCACCGTTTCGTGCCCGGCAAAGTCCGGTTCACGCAGCACTTGCGCTAACTTGCTGGCGTGGGAGCCCCATGAGTACGCCTGTTGCACCTCGGCCGGCCCCCCGCCGACGCAGCGGACATAGCCCTTGCGCCACAATTCGTTATATGCCGTATTGAAGGCCAACGTCCGGTCGGGGGCGAGATTGAGTTTCTTGCCAGCCTCTTTGCCGTGGTCATGACATTCGACGCAGTGCTTGTCCAGGACCGGCTGCACTTCGGCCGTGAAGCCGAACAGACGCGGCGGGCCGTACCACTGGTCGAGCCTACTGGGTGGCCGTTTGAGCGCCAGTGGAGTTTCGCTGCCGATCCACTGCGCGGCGCTGCGGCGTTCCTCGTGACAGCCCACGCAGCCGGTGCTCTCGCCCGATTGAACCAGCGTGCCGCTGCGCATCGACTGAATCATCATTCGGTTCTCGTCCAAGAGTTGGAAGTACACGAACGTGTCCGACGGAACCGTGAAGTGGGCCGAGCCGTCTTTGTCGACAGGCACGGTGCCGAGGATCCGTTTGTTCTCCAGGCTGTGCCAGTTCATGCCCGGCGCTGTGTAGCCCTGGCCGTTCCAGCGGCCCGGCGACCAGTGACGCTTCTCGGGCGACTCGACGACGCGAAGGTACTTCACCGAGCCGCGTTCCACGCCTTCGATGTGCGTGCCCTGGTACACGTCGGCGACATAGAAAACGCCCGCGTCTTCGTTGAAATCGCGCCGTGGCGAAATCACCCGCGGGCGAGGCCGAAAGCAAACGGGCATCGGGTCGTAACAACCCGGTTCCTCGGTGTGCAGCAGAATCTCGTTGCCAAACACGTCGATCAAGTAAATGCCCGTCTGTTCGCCCGTGCCGATCATGCGCGAACAGAGGAAATACTTGTCAGACAACGGCCACGGATCTTCGTACTTGATGCGGACGGTCCTGGCATGGTGGTCACAGTCGAAGCCGCCGCCGATGCGGATGGAATCGGCGGCGCTGGCAGGCCAAGTGCGCAATACGGGCAGGCGGCCGTCGACTCCCAGACGACGATCGATGATCCCCAACGCACCCCACAGCCGATCGTGGTGAGGACCAAGAATACAAACAAATCGTTGTGTTCCGGGAATAAGGTGTGCGTTGAACACGGCTCCGGGCACGGTCGTGTTGTTGCCCCAATAGACGGCTTGGTTCGTACCATCGGGATTGACGGTCCACAGCCCATGGGCGTCGCCGAAATTGCGGTCGACGTATTCCCAACGAGCGTAGAGGATTCGCCCGTCGGGCAGCAGTGACGCGTGGTTGTCGAACAGCGTGTTCTTCGTGATTTGATGGATGTTGGCTCCGTCGGCCTCCATGCGAAACAAGTTTGCCCCGCTGTCTCGACTGCACATATTGTATTTCGGCTCGCGCGTCGACGAGAATACAACGCTGTCGTCAGGCAGGTAGATCGGGTCGAAGTCGCAGACGCCTTCGGCCGACGTGAGTTGCTTTAGGCCACTGCCGTCAACGTTCATCTCGTAAATGTGATAGTCTTCCTCCGTCTTACGGCGCATGGCGAAGGCGATTTTCCCAGCATCGAAATACAGGTCCGGGTCTCGTGCAACACCATCGGGAACGTCGATCAGTGTCTCCACATCGCCACTGGCCATGTCGATCGTCTTCATGGCCCCGCCGCCTTGGAAAAAATCGGCGTGGAGGCATCCACGGTCGGGATTGAATTCCCCGGTATGAAACAACGTGTCGATGGCGTGATATTGGCTGCGGTACTGGTGACGTACGACGAACAGGATCGGCTGGTCGCTGACCAGAGGGTTGGCGATCAGAGCCTCGCGCTCAAGGCGCTCGTACTGCTTAAACAGATCCGCCATTTGATCGGTTTTCGCCTGCGACTCTCGTACTTGGATATCGTCCAGTCGTTCAAGAAATTCCTTCCCGCGCTGATAACGATTGGAAAACGTGGCGGTCAAGTCGTCGATGGCCAGACGCAGTGCGGCGTAGTTTAGTTTCCGAGGCTGCACGCTGGCAGTATCGACGAGCGGCTTCGCCGCTGCAGCCGACGGAATCGGGGGCACAACCAGGCCTTCGGGATAGATCCACAGCACGCTCCAGAATTCTTGTCCAAGATTGTCGTGACTGAACGTGAGCTTCCGCACAGGATAGTCGAAACGGAATTGCTTGTCGTAGACAGTCTGATCGCCTTTCTTGAGTACTTGTTCGATCAGCGGATGTTCCTTGCCATCCGCATCCGTTGCGGTCACGGTGAACTTCAGCCCATTCTTTGTGAGTCTGGCCGTCCAGTCGGTGAGCGCGAACTGAAGCCCAAACGATCGGCTCTTTGGCAGATTCACATTCCATTCGGCATTGAGGACATTCCCGTCGGGGAACGACAGCATGAGCAGCCCGCCGCGCCGCTTGCCACGCACCCACGCTTCGCCCAGAGAGATAAAATCGCGGTTATCCTCCACCCACTCGAATCCGCCTGCCATCTGATGGTCTTCACCGTTGTTGCCGCAGCGATGGCGCCACACAAACTCGTGGTTGTGCTTGTCCCAGACACGGACGGTCTGCGGTGAGAAGGTTAGCGGCAGTTGCGGCTTCGTCGTTTGTCGGGGTTCACCGGCGGGCAAGAAAGTCGGCAACAAGCCAATCAAGGCCATGCAGCAGGTCAGCAGGATGCATTTGTGTTTCATCGTTCAAGATATCCAGAAGAACTGCCGCCATCGCACCTCACGGGGCCTACACTGCCGTTATCTGTTCCACGAGTCGCTCGGCCAGCGTCGCCAGATCGGACCGGCTCCAAACGGGCACGGACACGCCGACTGGATCGTCGGTGATTACGGCCAGGATTGCTGTGTCTTCCTTGGCCAACGGTTCGGCGGCCGCCGCGGCCCTCCATACCTCGACCTTCGGCCCGTCGATCTGATAATGGCCTTCGACCAACACGAAATCACATGGTTCGAACAGACGGTCAAGGTCGCGGTACGGATCGCTCGATTCGTCCTCGGCCGAAGGCTTCCAGAACGCGGCATTCAAACCGGGCGAAAGGATGCCGACGACGGCTGCCCCCGCTTGCCGATGCCGGTGAGAATCCTTGCCCGGGGTGTCCAACTCGTGGCGATGGTGCGTATGCTTGATCGTACCGACACGGTGGCCCAAATTGGTATAATGCTGGACGAGTTCCGCGATCAGCGTCGTTTTACCGCTGTTTTTCTTTCCAACGATATGAATGCGTTTCAAAGTTATGCTCCGCAAATGGGACCTACTTAACGCCTTTATAAGAAAAGCTCGAACATGAACCAACCGCACGGAAGCCGATCTTTGCCCAATCTCCTGATACGTGCGTCGGCGGGAACCGGCAAGACGTTTCGGTTGTCCAGCCGATTCCTGGAATTGTTGCGCGACGGCGTACCCAGCGATCACATCTTGGCGACGACCTTCACGCGCAAGGCTGCCGGCGAGATTCTGGATCGAGTGGTTGGTCGTTTAGCTGAGGCGACGCAATCAGATGAAAAGCGTGAGCTACTGGAACGCTATTCCGGCGGCGAATCGTTGAGCCGTGACGAATGCCTGCGCCTGCTCGAGACCGCCATGCGCAACCTGCACCGACTGCGAGTGAGCACGTTGGACAGTTTTTTCTCGCAAATCGCTCGCAGCTTCGGCCTGGAACTCGGGCTGCCGCCCGGTTGGGAAATCGTGGACGAACTGAACGACTCTCGACTTCGATCCGAAGCCATCGACGCCGTGTTGGGCCGGGACGACGTGTCCGAATTGCGCGCGTTGATGAGCCTGTTGACCATGGGCGAAGCGACTCGCGGTGTCAGCCAGTTGGTCCGGGATGCGGTCGACGGACTCTATGATGTGTTCCTGGAAACCGATGAGGACGCATGGCAGAAGGTGCCTCGCTTCAAACCGTTGGACGAAGTCGAGTTGGCAGAAGCTCTGGATGATCTACGCGAGGTGGATCTGCCAGAAGGCAGTCTTTCAAAGGCCCGCGACGCCGATTATGGCCGCGCGATTGAAGCCAACTGGAAGACTTTCCTCGGCACAGGATTGACCAAAAAGATCAGCGCCGGCGAAACGGTTTTCAGTCGCAAGACGATCCCGCTCGAGGCGGTCGCGATCTACGAACGGCTGATCGAACATGTGAAGGCCGAGACGGTTGGGCGAGTGGCATTGCAGACCGAAGCGACCTATAAGTTGTTGAAGAAATTCCACGTCGAGTATCAGCGGCTGAAACAAAGCTACCGTGCCACGCGATTCACGGACATTACGCGGCGCGTAAGCGACATCCGCCACTTGGTGGATGGGCGGCAACTAGCCTTTCGTCTTGATTCGCGCATCGACCATGTCCTGCTCGACGAATTCCAGGACACTTCTCCGAGCCAATGGCGGGTGATTCGACCGTTGGCCGAGCGAGTGTCGTTGGAGTCCGCCGACACATCGTTCTTCTGCGTGGGCGACGTCAAACAGGCGATTTACGGATGGCGAGGCGGTGTGGCCGAGATCTTTGACGCGATCGACCAACAACTTGACGGGCTCCAGGCGGAGCAACTGAACGTCAGCCGCCGCTCGTCTCAGCCCGTAATCGACGCAGTGAATCGAATCTTCAACGGGATCGCCGGGCATCCTAACCTAGGCCGGGCTGAGAACGCCGTGCGCAGGTGGTGCGATGGATTCGAAGAGCATGAGACCGCCATGGGCAAGTTGGCCGGCTTCGTCGAACTGCAGACCGCCCCGCTTGCAGGCGAAGGGCAGAAGCAAGCCGAAGCCACGATCGAATTCGCCGCCGAGAAGATAGCCCAAATCGTACAGCACGCGCAGGGTTACAGCGTGGGAGTGCTGGTCCGCAAGAATGCAACGGTGGGCCGGCTGATCTACGAGTTGCGGGCAAGAGGCATTCCCGCGAGTGAGGAGGGCGGCAATCCGTTGACCGATTCGGCGGCGGTCACGGTCGTCCTGTCGCTGCTGCGACTGGCGGACCATCCGGCAGATACGGTCGCGCGATTTCACTTGGCCCATTCGCCGCTGGGGCCGGTCATTGGCCTGACGGACTATGAGGATGACGCTGCGGCGCGGTGCGTGGCCCAAAGCGTTCGCCGATCGCTGGCGCAGGACGGCTACGGTCCGGCGATCTGCGGCTGGGCGGAGGAACTATCGGACAATTGCAGCCGCCGTGAACTGAGCCGCCTGGAGCAATTGGTCGAGATGGCGTATGCGTACCAGGCAAGTGCCACGCTGCGAACCGACGACTTCGTCGCCTACGTGGAAAACACCCGAGTCTCCGATCCGGTGCCGGTGGACGTACGTGTCATGACGATCCATCAGGCGAAGGGCCTGGAGTTCGACATCGTCGTGTTGCCAGAGTTGGACGCCGGGCTGGTGGGCCAACCCAACCCGTTCGTGATCGAACGACCGGATCTCACGGGACCAATCCAGCGAGTTTGTCGCTACGCCAGCATGGACATCCAACAATTGATGCCCGCGGACATCCGGCAGATGTTTTCCCAGGCCACCGACCGCGAAGTAACCGAATCGCTTTGCGTGATGTACGTCGCCATCACCCGAGCGGTCCACGCGCTACACATGATCATTCCCCCATCGACGCCCAACGAAAGGACGCTTCCCCGTACCTTTGCCGGATTGTTGAGGACGGCTTTGAAGGGCGATCGTCCGGTCGATGCGAATGCCGTTTTGTTCGAGCACGGCGACTCGAGGTGGTTTGACCAATCGGGACGTGACGAAAGGGAGAAAACGGTGGCACGGGATGCGGCTGATGACCGGGCACCGGTTACGGTACGCCTGGCCGAGCTGACGGGCCAGCGACGGCGAGGCTGGGACCGGGCCAGACCGTCCGGTCTTGAGGGAGGCTCGCGCGTCCATCTGAATCACGTCTTTGCCGCCGATCGGTCGGGAGCTTTCCTCCGCGGCGAGTTGATCCACGCCTGGTTCGAGCAAATCGAATGGCTCGACGACGGCCGGCCTGACCAGGCAACATTGCGTCGCGTGGCCGACGACGTGTTGGCGCGTGCCGGCGGCGCGAGTATCGATGTCGACGGGCAAATCGTCCGTTTCAACACCATGCTCGACTCGCCCACCATTGCGCAAACGCTCGTACACGACCGATATCTGGACTTAGCCAATCTCGGCTTTCCGTCCGAGATAGCTGCGAAATTGGCGAAATGCCCGTTCGAACCAGTGGCGCAGAACGAACGAGGCTTTGCCATTTACGAAGGCGGCCAACTGTTGAGTGGCTTCGTCGACCGCCTGGTGCTTCTCAACCGGGGCAACGAGACAATCGCCGCCGAAGTCATCGACTACAAGACGGACGCTGTCGATGTTGATGACGCGGAACAACTGACTGACAAGGTCGCGTTCTACGCGCCGCAACTAGACGCCTATCGGCGAGCCGTGGCCAAGGTGGCGCAGCTTTCGCCCGAGCGGGTAGCGGCCAGGTTGCTCTTCGTGGGAGGCGGAGTCCTTCGAACGGTACCGTGGCCATCGTGAAGTCGGCAACTTTCTCTGCAGAACCTCGCGGGCGAATCGTCAGAAGAGCGTTAAGATCGCAACGAGGACATAAACGCAGAGGCCCACGAAAAGAGCAACGGCAAGCACGCAAAGGCTCGCGACCGTACCGGTTCCGATGCCACCGCGACCGGCGATCAGGTAGCCGCCGCACCCGCCAACGATCGGCAACAACAGCCCCAAGCCCACTCGGATCAGGAGATCATTCCGGCTGACAAACAGAGCCAGCAGCAGCGACAAGGCGGCAATGATCCCCAGGATGCCTCTCATGCTGTATCGCGGCCTTGGGAGCATGCGTCTCAGTTGCCGACTGGTGGTTTGTCTTGCGCTGTTGCCTTCGTGCCCTTGTAGTATTCGGCGATACTCTTCATCAGCACCGCACCGGCGTCCAGGCTGTCCTGCTTCGAGGTCCAGCCGCCCGAGCCTTCGCATAACACATTGGTGATCCCGAATTGGATGTGCGGGCCGCTGTTCCACTCGTTCGAACCGCCCGGCGTTTCCTTGGCCTTCAACGGTTCGACAAGCTTCTTGGGATCGTTCTTGATCAGGATTTCCTTGAACTCCACCCAGGGACCGATCGCCGCCCCGATTTCCGGTCCGGCGAGCAGTATCGGCTCGACTGGGCCTCCCCAGGTGTGCATACTCCAGGCGTCCGTAACCGGGGTTTCCGAGGCCATCAAGTTCTCCAGGTCCTTCTGGACCAGGTATGCCTCGTGGGCCTGCTTCTCGCTGTCCGCGCCTTTGGCAAAGTAAGATCGGTTCATGTCCACGCCCTGTGCATTGACGCGGTACCATCCGTTGGACGGTCCGTCGGGGCTGGTCATGGGGACCACATGGCAAATACTTCGCTTACGGCAATCGGCCCCTTCGTCGCTCAACAGCCAATCCACCATACCGGCGATCCGCCACTGCGCGTTGTGTTCGCCCGGATGCTGGTTGCCGATCCAGTGGACCCAGCGCGACGGTCGCGCGTGGGGGCTCTCCGGATCGGTGATCTCCAGCCGATACAACTCGCGTCCCCCCAGCGATTTGCCCAGCACACGAACGGTGACGTGCGGATGCTTGCCCCACCGGCCGATCAACTCGACAAGCTTCTCGTACGATATGGGCACTTGAGCCCCGAAGTAAACCACGTCCTCGGTGAACTCGGGAAACAACAGACTATCGCCCCGTTTCGAGGGCTCGCCGGGATCGCACCAACGGATGCCTTGCCAGTTTTCGTAGTCATACGACCATGTGGCGGAATTGTGGTTAAAGCGGTAAGCGTCGCCACCTTTGAACTCGACGTCAACGCGGAGCTTGTTCCCCTTGGCGTTGCCGGTGATCTGGAAGTACAGCATGTTGCACCACGTTGGCTGTTTGGGTGCGTTTCCCAGGCTGATCTTGAAATGATTCTCCGCGACCTTCTCGACCGTTGCCCCGTGGGAACCTGACGGCCCATCGAACTTGAAATCATCGACGGTAAGCTCGGCGGCGTTCGCGATGGGGTTGCTCGCCCAGAAGGCGATTGCCAACGTTGCGAGCCCGAGCAGGCACAAGCGACGTATGACTGATTCGGCGATACGATGATACACGGTCAACTCCTTGTCGTTGGGCGTATGGCGGAAGGTGGTACCAGAGGCGCTCATCGCCATTAGACTACCGAGGCCAAACGCCCGTGTCCATCGTCGTTCGCGGATCAGGGGATTTGGCGATATGTGGAGGCATCTCGTTTAACCCGAAGCCGAAGGCGATGGCGGGCGTTGCGCGAGGGCGATCCATCCCACTGCCCGCCATCGCCTTCGGCTTCGGGTTAAACGGTGCGGCATCGCTGGCTTGCAGCTACTGTCCTGGATTGTCTTCGTCCGGCAGCGGTTCGTAGACGGGCGTGCCGTATGGCTTGTCCGGCTGGAAAGCGGCGGCTGTCTCGACGGTGTGAATTCGCCATGCGCTGGATTCGCGCACCAAGTGGTACGTTTGTCGCTCGGTGCGATTCAGATAGACTCGATCCACGGTAAACACCCGATTCGATCCTGAGTCACCGTCTGTTTTGCCCTCGAAGACCGCGCGGCCTTTCAACGACTCGACAGCCTCGACAAGCGATCTGGCAAAGGCCTCCCTGGGTTGGTCCGCCAATTCGCGTTCCAAACGTTCTCGTTCGGATCCGGTAAAGCAGTCCAGATACGTCGGCACGTCGCCGTCTTTGGCCGCATCGAACATTCGCTCGATGCAAGCTTCTGGATTTTCGGCAGAGGATGGACTCGTCGGCGACGGACCGCGCCGCCGTGCAATCACAAGGACGGTCACTATCAGGGCCGCGGTTACTGATCCGGCAATCCAGCGTTTCAACGGCCTTCCCCTCGGATAATGCTCAGGTCGATTTCGGTGCCGGAATCGACGATCAACTTCGAACGAAATTTCGGCAGCGTTTCCGCCATGGCATCCAAGTACATACGGCGAGCCGTCAGAGCGGGCGATTGCGTGTACTCGGCCAGCAGCCGGTCGAATCGTTCCGTCTCGCCTTCCGCTTCGCGCAGTCGTCGATCGTGGGAGGAACGTGATTCGTACCGTATCCGCTGAGCGTCGGCCTGGGCCTGGGCCAGTGTCCTTCGTCGGTAGCTGTCCGCTTCGTTGATCTGCTGCTCGCGTTGACGCAGGGCACCGACCACTTTGTCGAATGCCTCCGCCACTTCGGCAGGCGGTTCGACGGCGCCGATGTCAAGCGAACGAATCGTCACGCCCAATTGGTATTGATCCACCGCCGCCTGCAGACGCTCGCGAATCAGAATCGCCACTTCCCGTTTGCCCAGGGTCAACGCATGATCCACCGAATGCTCGGCCAGCACGCGCGTCATCGCCGCTTCGCCGGCGCTCACGACCAACGGGTCCACGGCGGTGCTGTTAAACAGGTAGTCTCGGGCCGGCTCCTTGATCGTGTATTGTACGGTGGCGCGGACATTGACCAGATTGCGGTCGCCGGTAAGAAACTGCGACAGACTGGCGCCGACTGCTTCGCCGCCCAAGTTCAGCGGTCCGATGGTGACGCGTTTAACCTCCGACGGCTTAACTCGGTCGATGCGGTCCAGCCCCCATGGCAATCCGAAGTAAGGGCCCGGCTCGCGTGGTTCGACCAGCACCCGCCCAAAGCGGCGCACCACGACCTGCTCGTCCGTGCGGACGAAGTACAGGCCCGTGGCAAGGTACGCCAGCAGGCAAACGAAGACCAGCAGAACAATCCGTTTCATTATTCCCCCCCATCGTCGGCCACGCGCGAAACGCGCGACTCGGCCTCGGATTCGGACTGTGCGGTTTCTCGCTTCTCGCCCGTTTCAGGATCGCCGCTGCTGGGCAGCTTTACTGGCCCTTCGGGCAGTTCGGGCAGACCCTCCGTCAGCAGTTTCAACAGCGGGCTATCAGCCGAAAGCACAACGGTCGTCTGATCGTCCAGTATTGTGCGATATGCCTCCAATGTCTTTAGCAACTCGTAGAATTGCGGGTCCTTACTGTGGGCTGCGTTGAAGATCTCAATTGCCTTTGCCTCGCCCTCGCCTCGAATTGTCGTCGCATCGCGGCGTGCCTGGGCCAGGAGTTGATCGCGCTGTAGATTGGCCAGACTTTCGATCTTCGCCTTCTGGCTGGCACCTTCCGCCCGGTATTGCACGGCAACGCGTTCTCGCTCGCTACGGATCTCGGCATACACGGCAGGTTTGACAGCCTCCGGATAATTGAAACGCTTCAGCCGCACGTCCACCACCTCGATACCGAACTCGTCGGCCGCCGTGCGACGGATGGATTCGCTGACGCGAGTGGCAATGGCGTCAAGCTGCAGCCCGTCCGTATCTAGCGATACCAACTGCTGGAGCTGAGTGTGCCCGATTTCCGCAGCGATAGCGGCCTGGATACGTTCCTCCAGCCGGCTTTCCGCCGTTTCGACGGTGCCGACCGAACGCAGGAAGCGATGAACGTACTTCTCCATTTCTCGGCGGATCTCGCTTTCGTCGGCCTCCGATCCCGGCGACGTTGTGGACGCCTGAAGTTGCCGGGTGACAAACGTCCGACCGGGAATCCGCCAGCAAACATACCATTGGACGTTAAGATTCTCCTTGTCTTCAGTCAGCATCTCGCGGCCCGATGGTTCGTACATCTGCAGCCGCCGGTCGAAGCGACGAAGGCTCTGGTACGGCCACTTCACTCCTAGGCCGGCATCCGTGTACAAGCGGATCGGCTCGCCAAATTGCGTAACGTACACGTATTCCGTCTCGTCGACGAAAAACGCGGTCCGAGCCAAAACGAAGACGCCCAGGCCCAAGAGCAGAAGAATACAGAGTCCCCGCCAGAATCGGCCACGACCGTGGTGGTGATGGTCGTGATGATGATGGTGACGTTCGCTGTTGTCCGAAGGCAACTGCAGGTGCATATCAATGCTCCTCGATCGGATTTGACTCGGTCAGTGGGAGTAGTCCGGGCGGCAACGATTCGGGCAGGCCGATCATCAGATGCCGCCGGCCACCGGTGCGGGCGTCCAGAATGATTTTCTTCTT
>JADHUC010000223.1 GCA_016784735.1 Pirellulaceae bacterium
CCTTATCCTGGATTTGACATGCTTGGGAATCTCGTCGAAAGGCGAGAGTGCTCTTCGGAGAGCCCTTGCACAGGTGCTGCATGGCTGTCGTCAGCTCGTGTCGTGAGATGTCGGGTTAAGTCCCTTAACGAGCGAAACCCTTGTCCCTAGTTGCCAGCGAGTCATGTCGGGGACTCTAGGGAGACTGCCGGTGTTAAACCGGAGGAAGGTGGGGATGACGTCAAGTCCTCATGGCCTTTATGTCCAGGGCTGCACACGTCCTACAATGCGCCGTACAGAGGGATGCGAAACCGCGAGGTCAAGCAAATCCCAAAAAGCGGCGCTCAGTTCGGATTGCAGGCTGCAACTCGCCTGCATGAAGCCGGAATCGCTAGTAATCGCGGGTCAGCATACCGCGGTGAATGTGTTCCTGAGCCTTGTACACACCGCCCGTCAAGCCACGAAAGTGGGGGGTACCCGAAGTCGCCGAGCTAACCCGCAAGGGAGGCAGGCGCCGAAGGTAAACTCCGCGATTGGGACTAAGTCGTAACAAGGTAGCCGTAGGGGAACCTGCGGCTGGATCACCTCCTTTCTAAGGATAATTGGTCCGTCGGTGGCAACATCGCCGGATTAATCGTGGACACAGTCCTCAAGATGACAAAGAGATCGGTCGAGCAACCGCTCGACAAGCTACCAGATTGATAAACGAAAACCCGTTCAGGCCAGGCCGACCTGAACGGGTTTTTTGTTTGCGCTTGAGCACGAACCGTAGGATGGCTTTCCAAAGCCGTCCAATCCGGGTCGGCCTCGGAGGGCCAACCTACAAAATCAAGAGTCGCAAGGTACTAGTCTTCGAACATCGTCGCTATACCGCCGAGCAGGGAACCTTCGCCTTTTTTCGAACCGCCGGCCGACGGTGCGTGTGCCAGGACGCGATCGGCCAGGCGCGAGAACGGCAGGCTTTGCAGCAGCACGGTTCCGTGGCCGCTGAGTTTGGCCAAGAAGAAACCTTCGCCGCCGAAGAACATCGACTTCAGGTTGCCCGCTCGCTGGATGTCGTAGTCGATGCCCGAAGTGAAGGCCACCAAACACCCTGTATCGACCCGAAGCGTTTCGCCTTCGAGTTTCTTTGTGACGACGTGGCCACCCGCATGTAGGAAAGCCATGCCGTCGCCGTCGAGCTTCTGCAGAATGAATCCCTCGCCGCCGAAGAACCCTGCACCAAGTTTCTTTTGAAAGGCAATGCCGACTTTTGTGCCCAGGGCCGCACACAAGAAGGCATCTTTTTGGCAAATGAGGTTGCTGCCCAACTTGGCCAGATCTATCGGCAAGATCTTGCCTGGGTAAGGTGCCGCGAAGGCAACACGCTTCTTGCCAGCGCCGTGATTGCTGAAATGCGTCAGAAAGATCGATTCGCCGGTCAGTACGCGTTTGCCGGCGCTGAGCAGCTTTCCCATCAGGCCCTGACTCGGCTCGGCCCCATCACCCATCTTGGCTTCGAATTCAATGCCCTCCTCCATGTAGTTCATGGCACCAGCCTCGGCGATCACCGTTTCGCCCGGATCCAGTTCCACCTCGACAATTTGCATTTCCGAACCGAAGATTTCATAGTCCACTTCATGACTCTGCATTGTGCGTTCTCTCCCGTGTTTCACTGGCCAAATGCTTGATATTCGCTTTGGAGCCGCCAATCTTGAATCCTGCGTCAGCCGACGATTCGGCTAATATCGATCAGATGCAACTGTCGGCCTTGGCCCGTGTGAGGTGTGTCGATGACGACTGTCCGGCCGTCCGGGCTGAAACGGGGGTGAGTGTCGCAACGCCATTCGCCGCGATATTCGGGCGGAAGATGGAAATGCCCCAACCACACCCGCTTGCCGGTCTCGACGTGGTAGAGGTACGGGCTCTGCTCTCGGTTCTTGCCGCGCGGGTAGGTGTCGTTCAAGATCCACTCGTTGCCCGGCAGGTAGGTGCAGTGGCCGTTGACCGTCATCACGCCCTTGCCGACGACTTCCACCGTTCCGCCCGTCTTGTCCTCGAATAGGTAGAAGGCACTGCCGTGCGATGGATGCCACGCCCACGCAAGGATGTGGTGCGGGTCGCGCCAGATGAAGTGCGACGTCTTGCCATGAGGATCGACCATGCGGATGTCGGAGCCGTCTGGCGCGGCCGTCAGCATGCGCGTGGCACCTCGCCAGTTGGGAAATCCCCAGCGGTGCAGGAACTCGAAGCGGCTGCCGTCAGGGCTGATCAGCAGGTGGTTGAAGTAGCTCTTGGCTTTGGGCAATTCCACGCCCGGCATGGGGATCTCAAGCATGTCGGCCAGTGAAATAACCAGCTTGGATTCGCCCGTATCGAGATCAATGTGGAAGATGCCCGAGTCGGCTGGGGCGAGCACTTCGCCGTTGGGATCGGGCAGGCCGGGATAGCCGTAGCCGGGCCGCATGTCCTGAACGCGGCGGAAATCGGGCGAGACGGCCCACTTGCCGCACGGGCTGACCGTGTAGACGGCATGCGGGATGGTCCGCTTCTTGCGAGTGAACACGTCGAGGATGTGACATGCGTAGCGGTCGCCCTGTCGGTCGTTCCAAAGGACATCGGACTTCGACCCAGGCCGCCACTGCAGCATGCAGCCTTGCTGCCAGCACCACGCCCGCGATTCGCCCAACTCGATCCACTTGTCGCCGTCTTTCAGGTCGACCATGCCGATCTTGATCACGTCGTCGGGTCGAGGACTGCGGTGCTCGAAGTCCACCTCCATGCCCAGGCAGTATCGACCGCTGGGATCAAACTCCAACTTGTCGTAGTAGGCAAACCAGTGATGTTTTGGGCCGCGAGTGATTGAACGCTGCGGCGGGTACTCCGCCGCAGACGTCGAATCGTCGGCGTGAACGATCAGCGGCCCCGCCGCAGTCGCAGCCGCTGCCGAAAGTGAGTGCTTTAACAAGTCGCGTCGAGTGATCATTCCGCTCATGATGCTTCTCCATGTAGTGCGTGGTTTCCCGTCTATTTGACTCTGTCCGCGCGCCGAGCGCGCATCTTCGTAGGGTGGGCCCGCGAAGACTTATCGACGACGGCGTGACCGTTTTCTGCTGACCGAGAAACGTCGCGCCCACGAGCCGGTCGCTTCAACGATTTACATCGTGTTGGACGTTTGGCTCAACCATCTATTCAGGATTCTGCTTCCTGCGGATACCTAGTATAGGAAATTCAAAGAATGCCACCATTCACCCTAACGCGGGTCGGCTACGAAGTCGCCAAGCCGCCTCGATCAAAGCCCAGCGAAGCAGACGAGAGCCCTCCTTGGTAATGTGCAACTCGTATTTCGTGTTGACACTACTTCGGCAACCTGGATCCAGGCCCGCATAAGACACGACTCGCTTAGCACTCCGGAAACGTCGCCTCGGCCTCCTCTTTCATAGTATCACCCTACACAAGCCGACCGGCTCGATTTCGCTATGCGGTTGGCCGTAAATAGACAGCAGGAGCGCTTAGCATGTAGAATGTAGACCACCAAAAGACACTTTGGAGATCAATGAAATGAGAACCGTACTTTTTGCGATGGCACTGATCGTGGTTCTGCTGGCGGCAGTATCCGTTCCGGCAGCGCCTGTGGAACTGCGGCTTGCAGCAGAGGGCAAGGCGCTTCAGGCGGTGGTGGTCGGGGCCGATGCTTCGGAGGGGACTCGGCGGGCCGCTGAGGACCTGGCCGCCTACTTGAGCCGAATCAGCGGGGCTGAGTTTGAGGTGCGCTCCGGCGACGGCACGAGCGGCATCGCGGTTGGGGTCTACACGGACTTCCCCACGCTTCGGCACGACGGTGTTTTCAAGCCGGAAGATCCATTCCGGCGAGACGATTACTTTCTTCGAACGCATTCAAAGGGCGCGTATGTGCTTGGCACCGGCGAATTGGCCGTGCACCTGGCTGTCTGGGATTTCCTGCACAGGCTCGGGTACCGGCTCTATTTCCTCACCGACACGTGGGAGGTCGTTCCGAATTGTGCAGATTTGCGACTGACGGTCGAGGCGATGGAGCGACCCGACTTCGTCACACGCATGGCGCCGCGCGGGGCTCCATGGTCCAATCGCGAGCTGTGGCAACGCTGGCGTTTGCGCAACCGAGTCGAGTCGTCCTTTTCGCTGAGTACGGGGCATTCGTACGGCGCGGTCATTCGGGCCAATCGCGAGAGTTTTGCCGCCAACCCCGGCTACTACGGTTTGGTCGACGGCGAGCGTCGTCTGGCGGGTCAGATCGATGGTGGCGGGAACATCAAGTTCTGTATTGGCAATTCCGATTTGCGTCAGTTGGTGGTCGACAATTCGGTGCGGCAGATTCAGGCCAACCCCGAACTTGACAGTATCTCGGCGGATCCGTCCGACGGCGGCAATTGGTGCGAGTGTGCCGATTGCGCGGCCGTTGGCACGATCAGCGACCGTGCGCTGACGCTCGCCAATGATGTGGCCAAGGCCATCAACCGCCTCGGACTGGGACCGAAGTACGTGGGCATGTACGCCTACAATCAGCACAGCCCGCCGCCCACCATTGACGTGCAACGAAACGTCGTCGTCAGCGTGGCAACGAGCTTCATCCGCGGGGGCTACACGTTTGACGAGTTGATCGAGGGCTGGAGCGCGAGCGGAGCGACTCTCGGCATTCGCGACTATCACGATGTGTTCCCCTGGAGCCACGATCTGCCTCGCAAGGCGCGCGGAGGCGATGTCGAGTATCTGCGAGTTAACATCCCCGCCTACTACAACGAGGGCGCTCGCTTCATGAACTCGGAAAACGGGGACAGTTGGGGCTCCAACGGTTTGGGCTACTGGCTGACGCCGCGCCTGCTGTGGGACATCGACGCCGCGGAGCGGATTGACGCGCTGGTCGAGGACTTCTTGCTCAACGCCTTTGGCACGGCCAGGGACCCGATGCGCGGTTTCTATACCCTCTTGAACCGCGACAAATTGGTACGCTCGAACGAGGATTTGGTCGCGCGGCTGTACCGCCATCTGGACCAGGCGCGACGGGCAACCGACGATCCGGCCGTTCACAGGCGTGTGGACGATCTCGTTCTCTACACACGCTATCTCGAACTCTACTATGCTTACCGAACGGCCCAGGGCGATCAGCGCCAGAAGGGGTTCGAAAACGTCTGGCGGCATGTCTACCGAATGAAGGACCGTATGATGCTCTTCACCGTTGCCATCTGCCATAGGGACCGCTTTCGAGACAAATCCGTCTCGATGCCGGAAGAGGCGGCGTGGAGCGTGCCCGAAAACGCGAATCCCTGGAAGAGCGGCCAGCCCTTCGACGAGAAGGAGATCGCCGGCATCCTGGCGTCTGGGATCCAAGCCAACGAACCAACGGAACTCGATTTTGTGCCCGTGAAATACAGCGATGACCTTGTACCGGCCGTGGCCATTGGATTGCCCGAGACGGGGCCGGGCAAGCGTCCCAATACATTCCGCGGTCTGCAGAAGGTCCACACCTGGCTGCCCGAGGGACGGAGAAAGCTGGAGCTGACGGTAACCGGCGGCCTGATCGCCCACTATCGCGACCGAGGCAATGTGAAGTTCACGCTCCATGCGGCCAAGGAAGCGACGCTCGAGCCGGTAGCGCGCGACGCCAGTGTGCCTCCCGACGGCAAGGAGCACACGGTCACGCTGACCTCACGCTACGACGGCTTGCACACCGTGGAATGGACGGACGGCAGCGATATGACCCGAGTCATCTTGCCCGATGACCTGCCATTCACGATCCGTTCGACAATTGATGACCCAATGCGTTTGCAGGGACGCTGGAACCTCTTCTTCTACGTACCGAAAGGCACGGTCAAGGTGGCGGGCTTCACAACCGCAACTGGCGGAAAACTGCTGGACGGGGAAGGCAAAGAAGTGCTGTCGTTCGACGACATGGAGAAGGCCGACTACTTCAGCGTCGCCGTGCCCGACGGGCAGGATGGAACGCTCTGGAAATTCGAGAACTGCCTCGGAAGCCGAATGCTGATGACGGTTCCGCCGCACCTGGCGCCGAGCGCCAAGGATCTGTTGCTACCTCGCGAAGTCGTGGACACTGAAACAGGCCGCTAGAACTGGCGTGGAAAGATGGCCATAAATGCAGACGTGTCTCGGTTCCTCAAGGATCTGTTGGATTCAAGTGAACTTAATCGTCTGCCGGTAGAATATGGTGGGCACCGTCTCTTCAAGGAACCAGTTATTGGAGTATCCGCCGGGAACGATCCAATATTCGCAAAATTCAAGAAGGTCGTCACTCCAACTCACCTGACCCCCGCTGAGATGTGGTCGAAGAGTGCAAGCTCCAAACGCAGTGGCCAAGACGATCTGCCGATTGGCAGTCCGCAACCAGACGCTGGGACGTGGAGCGATCTCGCTGAACTTGCTGCCAGGCTTAAGGTTCTTTCGATCGTATTCCCTTACACGCGGAGTATTCTGGAGGACGGCAGTAGATCTACAAAACGTACCCCTCTTACTGGTCTCGCTCTCAACTGCGCCCACGTCTTTCATACGGAGGTGTACGAGAAGATGGGGCAGTTTTTCATCGATAGCGGATATCGGATCATGGCTCCTCAAAAGAGCCGATTTCATTCGATCTTACTCACGTTTTCGAAACCGCATTTGGTATCAGTATGGTCGGAACGCCACTATGCATTCGCGGCAGGGCTTGGGACCTTTGGCTTGGCCGAGCATCTGATAACCGAACACGGCTGCAATGTTAGGCTGGCCTCTTTCATAACCGATGCCCCTCTCGAAGTTACACCTCGCGTTAATGACGATCCTTTTGCGAACTGCCTGCATTTCGCAACAGGCGGATGCGCCAAATGTGCCGCCAGATGCCCCGGGCGTGCATTGACGAAGGATTCGCACAGCAAGGTCTTATGCGAGTTTACTCGGCGAAAGGTATCGGCCACGATACGCGAAGAGCTAACGCCGTTTCTCAAACCCGTAAATCGACACGTTTGGTATTTCAACATGGAAGATTACGCGATTGGATGCGGCATCTGCCAGTTTGACGTGCCCTGCATGGACAGGAATCCGATGGCTGACAGTAAATAGGCTGGTTGGCTCGGACCTGGCCAGTTGGCGGCGTAGTGGACGAGAAAGCCGGGATCCGCCGAATCTACGTTTGGACAGGTGACGGGGCGAACCAAGCAGGCATCTTCGAGTATAATCGGACGCTTGAAACAGACGCGCTGACAACGCTATCTACTTGGTGCGAGGAAGTAATGTCAAACCAGATCAGAAGTTGAAGGAGATAGTGAACCAGGCAAGACTCATGAATCGAGGAATACCGATGACGAGAGCGATCGTTCTGACGACCGTGGCCCTTTTGTTAATTGCGAATCCTGCCGGCGCCGAGGACCCGGCGCCCGCGATCCGCGTCCTGATTCTGACAGGGCGAAACAATCACAACTGGAAAGAGACCACGCCCAAGCTGCAGAAGCTGCTGGAAGCTACCGGCAAGTTTGCCGTCGACACGACGGTTCCGCCGGAGGGCCTGACCCGCGACAACCTTCGGAACTACGACGTGATCCTCAGCAATTGGAACAGTTGGGGCGGAGGTTCGAAGCAAGCCGAAGCAGAATGGACCGACGAAGTGCGCAGCGCGTATCTCGACTTCGTCCGCCAAGGCAAGGCACACGTCACGATTCACGCCGGCGGTAGTTCGTTCTATGAAGGCTGGCCGGAGTACCGCAAGGTCGCATTGGTGTACTGGAATCTGGGCACCACGGGGCACGGTCGTCAGCATGAATTCAAGGTGCGCATCGACCCGCGCGATCACGCCATCACGGCAGGCCTGGACGAATTCACGATCCGTGACGAACTCTGGAACAAACCGGGGCTCGTCGACGGGGCGACCATCTTGGCGTCGGCCTATTCCGACAAACAAGGCGAAGCCAGGGGTACCGGCCAGTGGGAACCATCAGTGGTGATTGCTCACTACGGCCAAGGACGCTGTTTCGCGACGTTGCTGGGGCACGATGCGAAGATCATGGAAAACGAGGGCTTCCAGCAACTTCTCCTGCGAGGGGTCGAATGGGCGGCCACCGGAAAAACGTTCGCCCCGAAAACAGAGGATCGTTGATTCAGAAGGAGAGTATCGTGGCACGACAAAACTCTGATCGTCCCAGACACTTCGTCCAGAGATCAATTTGGGTTGGGCTTGTGCTCGCAATGTGCTGTGGGACGAAAAGCCACGCTGAGAATCCACCCAACATCTTGTTCATCATGACCGACCAGCAGCATGCGGGCATGATGAGTTGCACGGGAAATCGCTGGCTACAAACGCCGGCCATGGACCGTCTGGCTCGATCGGGGATGCGTTTTGAATTGGCCTACAGTCCCAATCCGGTTTGCGTGCCTTCACGCACTTCGATGATGACCGGTCTTTTTCCCAGCACGCTTGGTTTCGAGTCGAACGGCGACGCTCAGTCTGCCCGTATCCCTGAATCGGTCTTGCAGCACACGATGGGGAGACTGTTGCGACAAGCAGGCTACGATACGGTCTTTGGCGGCAAGACGCACTGGGCCAGGGGCCTCAACCGCGGCACCTGCGGTTTCGACAATCTTACACGCAACGACCGCGAAGAACTTGCCGATGCGTGTGTCGACTTTTTGCGTCAGGAGCATACGAAACCGTTTCTGTTGGTGGCTTCCTTCATCAATCCTCATGACATCTGCTACGTGGAAATCGACGCCACCATAAAGCGATATGAGCTACCGCCGTTTGCACCAGGTGCCAGAGTCGAACGCGAGAAGATTGCCCAAGCAGTTCGTCTGGCCGAACAGGCGAAAAGGCAAGGCAACTTCGACGAACTCTGTCCACCATTGATCGAGAATCATGGGATCACAGAAGACGAGCCGCAGGCAATTACCGTAAGACCGACGAGACGACCACCCCCAGGCGAAAAGCAGGCACGTCACGTCTATTACTACATGCCGGACTATGTGCGTCAGGAATGGACGGAAGACGATTGGCGCATGCATCACTGGATCTATCACCGCCTGACCGAAGATGTCGACCGACAAATCGATGTCGTGCTCAAGGCTTTGCAGGAAACCGGTTTGGACAAGAACACTATCGTGATATTCACGAGCGATCACGGCGATATGGACGGTGCTCACAAACGCGTGCACAAAAGCTATTTCTACGACGAGTCGGCACGCGTACCCTTTATCATCGCCGGACCTGGCGTGCAAAGCGGAGTGGATCGCGAGCACCTGATCTCTTCGTCCTTGGATCTCATTCCCACCATTTGCGATTTCGCTGGCGTGGATATACCAACCGGGTTAGCGGGTGAAAGCATCAGATCTCTGGCGTTGGGAAGACCGGTGCCCAACTGGCGAAAAGCGGTCTATTCCGAAAACGGGCGAGGGAGAATGGTCAGGACGGCCCGCTACAAATACAACCTGTACAAGCAGGGGACGCCTCGCGACATGTTAATTGACATGGCGAACGATCCCGGCGAGATGAAGAATCTGGCCGTCGACGCGAAGTATGCAGAGGTCATCGCCGAGCATCGCCAATTGATCAGAGACCATGTTCAGGGACATGGCGATGCAATTTTCCGCAAGTATGTCGATTAGCCCTTACCAACACTGCACGGTGCCGTCTTTCAAGGCCACGTAGAGCCGACCATTGGCGGCGATCAGTCCATCGAAGACGGGGGGCGCGTCGAGATCACAGCGATACTTGACTTCTCCATCCGTCTTCGAGACTGCCATCAGGACGCCGCCGCGTTCTCCGGCCAGCGCCGCCTCTTGCTCTTCAATAGCCTTGAGCGTCTCCGGGGCCTTGCCGCGGATGCTTGGCATCGTCTCGTCCAATACGTCGGGTGCACCGGCGGCAAACAGGGTGTCTCCCGCCAGCACCAGGCCGCGGGTCAGGACCGGGACGTTCGTCTCCCAAAGCGCCTTGTTGACGCCCTTGACGACCGGACCTTTCTTGGGTTCGGCAAACAGGCGGTATTCCATCGGTGTGGTCCAGTTGAAATACTTCTTCTGCCGGCCGAAGCCGTAGACGTTCTGGTCGTCGCAGACCAGGATGCGCCCGGCGGGCCTGCCTTTTCCGGTGCCTGCATAACTGTGCCTGTGAGTGCACAACTCGCCGTATACCCAATAGGAACGGTGGAACCAGGAATCATCCAGGAACCCGTAGGACGAAAACAGGTGAGGTAGGGCCTCTCCCTGCATGCGCTCCTGCGGCTTGGGGCCGCGTGAGTAGCGAACCACTTTGTTACCCGGCAGCAGCTTTCTCGTGATTTTGTTGCCATCAAGCTTGAAGACCCCGGCTCGCATAAATACGCAGTCGCCGGACGCAGAAAGGACATCCGGCAATCCAACGAGCCGCTTTTCCTCGGCGCCCGTCAGGACCCGGCCGTCGTCCGTTTTGCCGTCGAATGTGGCATGCGAAATCACCTCGCCTGTCTCGGGCTTCAGACGGTACATCTGCAGCCCGCCGTCCAGGAACGCGGACCGCCCCGCGACAAACCAGGCTTCGTCATTGCGGATGAGAATACTGCCATGGATCGGCCACACAGACTCCAACTGTTCCCACGCCATCAGGCGGCGGTCTTCCTCGATGGCGCGGAATCGCCAGGCAAGTGCGCCGTCGGAGGCACGCAGGCAATAGACGCAGCCGTCTCGACTGCCGAAGAGGACCATCCCCTTGTGGATAGTCGGTGGAGAATCGATGCGTCCTTCTGTGGTGAATGTCCAGAGCTGCTTGCCTGTCTCCTCATCGAGTGCGTACAGAGTGTGATGATGAAGCGAGGCCACATACAGTTGGCCGTCGGCTACGACCGGGGCAGTCAACCTGCCGTCTATTGCCGTTTCCCACCGCTTTTCAGGAGAGCCGGGGGATGGACAGGAGGCAATACCGCTGCGGGCCGCGTCATGGCGGAATGTCGGCCAGTCATTGAGATTTTCGATTTTCGATTGCCGATTCTCGATTTGCCCATACGCCGGCCCCTTCGTCAGCAGATGCTCCTTCACATCCAATTCGGATGGCACGCGGGCCTTCGGCGCGGCGACGGCATTCAAGCCGTTCAGTTTCATATCCGCCGAGCATGCGCAGTCGTGCATCGAGGCGTAGATCAGGCCGTTTGCCGGCATGATTCCGTACAGGCATTCACCTCGGAACCAGTGGTGAATCTTCCATTGCCAGGTCTCCAGATCAATGAACTCGACGCCTTCCTTCGACATCAACAGATAGTCGACGGTCGCTTTGGAGGGATAACAGCGGTGATGGATAAACCATACGGGATCTTCCACGTCCGGGTTGGAGTCATAGACGAGCTTGCCGGTCAAAAGATCTGTCCCGACCACATGATTGTTCTTTGGGTCCTTGTCCTTCAGCCAGGTGGAGAAGGGCGACAACACCATCTTGTTCACAACCAGCAGATCCTCGGGCGACTGGTATCCAGACGTGTAGTGGGGGGCCTCCCAAAGGATCTCGCCGTCCTTCGCACTCAGCCCAACCATTTTCAGGGTCTCGCCCTTCATGTGCTGGTCATATCCACGACCGCCGGCAAAAGCGACAACCCCGTTATTCACGACGAGTTTGGGCGTGTATCCAGTGGGGATGCCCTGTTCGATATCGATGGCGGCCACCGGCTTGGAAACCCACCGCTCTTCTCCAGTCTTCTTGTCAACGGCGGCAATACTCTCGCCGTTGTGGAAATAGACAGTGTCCCCATCGACCGCGAGCGTGCCGGGCAGGATCTTTGACGACAACTGCCAGCACGTCTTTCCACTTTCCGTGTCGATGACCAGTAGCTTCCGGTCCCAGCCTTTCCAGAGTTTGTTGATCGGGTTGCCGGGAGCCCTTGCCGGATAAATGTTCCGTGACTCCTCTTCTTCCTGGGTGCGGGGCGAACCGGTGACGGCATAAAGGAGCCCGTCATTGAGGACGATTTCCCAGGTGCTTTCCGTTCCTTCGTACGTTTGGAGCGTCTTACCGGTCGCGCCGTCGAGTTTCGAGACCGGCTCACGCAGACCGAGGGTCAGGTACACATGCTCGGAAGTGGCGACCAGCAGACGCGGCAACTGCGCCGGGCCGCTTTTCAGTGGCATGAAATGGGTCCACCACTTCGGAAGTGGCCGCTTCCACAACACGACGCCATTGAACGCATCCCGTGCGATCAGGTGCCACCGGGCAGGCAGCATGATCGACGCGGTGGATCCCTCGTCAAAGATGTAGAACACTCGGTTGCCGGCAGAGACCATCGCGCTCGTGCTGGCCATGTGGTCATGATGCCGACCCCACCGCGGCCCTCCGACCCACTGCAAATGTTCCGGCGGCGCCACTAGCGTGTCATGGCTTACCGCATTGCCGGTCGAGTCGTACATGTAGTGCGTCCACTCGTCCATCTCGCCCGGCCGCGGCTTGCGGAGGAGGGTGTCAGGTTTCAGGTTTCGGGTTTCGGGATCGAGTTTGATGGCAACGCCATCTGGACACAGCACTCGGAGAATCTCCGCCTCCGTGAGTTTGACGGCCCCCTCGACCACCAGCAGGTTAACAAGGTTGTCGATGTAGGGCAGCCGCTCGCCTTGCCAGCGGCTGATTGAGACCTTGCCGTACACGCCAAGTTCCTCCACATGCTCGCGTGCGGCACGGATCTTCGCCTCCGAACGCTCCAGACCGTGTACCAGGAAGCCATCCAGCTTGCCGAAGGCCGCCGTCAGCTCGCCGTCCCCGCAGCCCACGTGAACCACCAGGCCTCCACGTATCCCGGTCGCCTTCAGGATCTGCCTGGCAGTTTCCCCACGAACCTCCAGCGCGAAAAAATCGCCCAGGCCGAGGGGAGAAAACAGCAGCATGACCAGCATGAGATACTTCAACAGCTTTTGCATAACAACTCGCTCCTTTCTTGGTATCCGCTTGGGCGATCAGCAGATTCAATCGGCCCCTCTACCATGCCCCGCGCAGCGGGAATAGCCGGGGAGGGGGATCGTGGTAAGTTCCTATCTGCCGCCCACTTTGGTCAGTCTATCACTTGATCATCCCCGCGGGCAGCCTTGGTGTTCGTTTTCATCTCCAACTGCAATTCGGCCTGTGCATTGGGCCAGCGGTAGGTAAGCCATCGCCGCGCAGGCCGAGTGCCATTTTGGGGCAAGTGACAGCCGTAGTCGACCCAACGGAGGGTCATGCCGACGCTTCGCTATCGAGCGTCAGAGCCACGGGTGTCCGATTCGCTTCAGGATGGGCGGCTATTTGAGACAGTCGCAATGCTGTCAGACGGAACGACCGCGTACCGTCCCAAACTTCAATAGGGACGATAGATGCCGGGCAGCGCGACAGCATGATCGTAACGACCGTTCTCGTCGGGTAGCACTGGCGGCTGGCTTTCCCACGTAGGTTCTTGGTTGGGGAAGAGGTCGGGGCCGTTGGCGGCCAATTCGTCCCACTTGACGACCTGGCCGCTGTAACCGGCCTCGCGACCAAGAATGCTCGTGAAACTGCTGGTGGCGCCAAGCCACCCTTCGTTGTACGGTTTGTCGTTCCAAATCGCATCCAAGAGATCGGCATGCTCCTGACGATAAGGGTTGACCCGTTCGACGTTGCGGTCCCTTGCCTGAGTGATCCGGATTTTGCCGACCAAATCAATCACCGTCTTATCGGTATGAATGTGCTCGGTAATCGGTGCCCAGCAGCCGTTCATCTGGCGGCATTGGCTATACATCTTTGTGCCGTCCGCGTAGGTGTATTCGTGGAAGTGGTGATCGTAGTCCTCGCCGAACCGGGGCTCGCTACTGAGTGTGGTGCGGCCGCCCATGCCATTGCACTGAACCGGATGGTCCTGCATCGCCCAATCCATCACATCTAGCTCATGGCAATGCGCTTCGACAAGTCGTCCTCCGCCTAGCCAGTCGAAGACGCGCCAGTTGCGCACCTGATACGCCATTTCCGATTCGCCCGGTCTTCGCGGCTGGGCACCCCACGCAACCATATTGCAGTAACATCGCATGAATTGGATTTTGCCTAGCTGCCCTTCATGGAGCTTCGGCATGGTCTCAAGATAGGCGGGCATGTGCCGTCGAAACAAGCCAACGCCGACTTTGAGTTTCTTCTGATCGGCCAGTTTGTTGGTATCCATCATCGAACGGAACCCGCCGGCGTCTACGCAACAGGGCTTTTCCATGAATACGTGCTTGCCGGCCTTGATGGCGGCACGGTAGTGCAAAGGTCGAAAACCGGGGGGAGTTGCCTGAACGATCATGTCCACGTCGCAGGCGATGGCTTCCTTGTAGGCGTTTAGGCCAACGAAAAGACGCTCGTCCGGCACATCGACCTGGCCGGGAAAACGCTGCTGCAGCGCGTCGCGCGAGGTGTTCGCCCGGTTCTCAAATGCGTCGGCCATGGCTACCAGCTTGATATGCGTGGCAACCCGCAGACAATCGGCAACTGCTCCGGCGCCTCGAAATCCGGCCCCGACCAGCGCAACGTTGAATCGCTCGGTGCCTGCCGCGTGTACGCTCCGCGACAAACCCAAGCCGGTGGCCAACGCCGTCGTGGTGGCGGTGGAGGAGGCAAGAAAGCGACGTCGCGACGTTCTGTTTGGCTTGTTCATGTCGTATCTCAGAGTGTCCACGGTTCGCGCATTGGTTGGGAACGCATCGCGTTGGCCTGGGAATCGTCGATGAATTCTTCTTTGTCAGGGTTCCATTGCAGTTTTCTTCCGAGACGCATGGAGATGTTGCCGATGTGCAGTACGGTGGCACAACGATGGCCGACTTCGGCGGGGAAGTAGGGGGCTTTGCGCGACCGAAAACAGTCCAGGAAGTTCCGGTGCTCACCGCCGGCGCACGTGAATAATTGGATGTCGTCGGGACCGATCACGCTGTCCAGGATCTTCTGGGAACTGGCCTTCAACGGCTTGCGCCAACCTTCGTTGCCCACCCAGCCATCCGTGCCTTCGAACCGCAAACTGGTACCACCGGATTCGATGTGGAGATCGACGCCGTTGGCGTACTTGTAGTGAAGTTTGTACTCCATCGCGGTGTTGTACAGGCTGCTCTCATCGGGGAACTCGCCTTCGCCCGTCACTTCGAGCGGCCCGGATCGCTCGGTGTCGTTCGCCCACTGGGCCGTATCCACTTGATGCATGCCCCAATCCGAAAACTTGCCACCGGAGTAATCGAAGATGTTACGCCATTCCTGGTTGCCGCAACGGTTCGTGGCGTAGGGCGCCGCGGGCGCCGGTCCCAGCCACATGTCGTAGTCGAAGCCGTCCGGCACGGGAGCGAAGTTGGGTGGCTGTGGCTTGACGCTGCCCGTCGGCAGCGTGACGTGTATCGACTGCAAGCGGCCGATGCGCCCGTTGCGGACCAACTGGGCCATGCGATGGTAAACGGGGATCGACCGGTCTTCCGTCGATGTTTGAAAGACGGCTTTGTGTTTGTTCACGGTATCGCTGAGCACTCGTCCCTGTTCGATCGTGTAGGTCGGCTTCTCGCAGCAGACGTCCTTGCCCGCCCGTATCGCCGCCAGTGACATCGGTACGTGCCAGTGGTCCGGCGTGGAAATCATCACCGCGTCGATGTCACGGCGTGCAAGGACATCTCGCCAGTCGGCATAGGCGTCGCAGTCTTCATTGCCGTATGCCTTGTGGACCATCGTCGACGCGTTCTCTGTCCGCGACTTCATCACGTCGCAGACCGCCAGCACTTGGGCGTCATCGAGTTTAAGAAAGCCTCTCAGGTTCCAGCCGATCCCGTGAAGCCCCATTCCGATGCAGCCGAGTGTGACACGCTGGCTGGGTGCGTTTGCACCGAATACACTGGCGGGTAAGATCGTCGGCGTCGCCAAAGCTGCGGCCGCTCCCTTGAGAATGCTTCGTCGCGTGAAACGAGTTGTCCGGCTTGTCATCATGTTTCTCCACAGGATGTTATCAACTTTCAAGAGCGGATATCGTAACAGAACAGGGTCTCGCGGACACGCAGATAGAGTCTGCCGTTCGAGATGACGGGGTGTGCCCAGATGTCTTTCCCATCGGCGATTCGAAAGCTACCCACGGTTTGAAATCCATCCGCGGTTAGCTTCTGCAGCGTCATCATTCCTCGTTGGGTCAAGCAGTAGAAACGGCCGTCGGCATAGATCAACGAACCGACATCCATTTCAGACTCGGTGCGAATCGAGCCTGTTTTCGCGTCCGCTGCGACCCAACCGCGAGCCACACCGCGACCTGAGGCACCGTAGACTTGCCCATCGATACACACCGTGCTTCCGTGGCTGATGGTGAGTTCTTTGATCCAAGTCTTCTCGCCGCGCAGTCCATCCAGGCGGACCCCGAAGATCGCTCCGAATCCACGACTTGCGTTGGTCAGCACAAGCTCATTCTTGGCCAGGACGGGAATTGTGGTGACTGTGTTCTTGGGATCTTCCTGCGGCACTTGCCAACACAGTTCGCCCGTCTTGGCATCGACGGCAAAAGCGTTCTTGGTGGCACTGTTGATCAGTAGCGTTCGTCCCGCAACGTTGATCAGAATCGGAGAAGCGTAGGAAGGCCGTTCGCCGTCCAACGCAGGTGTCGCCCACACGGTATCGCCCGTGTGCTTGTTCAGCGCAACCACCAACCCCTTCGCACCACAGGGTGTGGCAAACACCAAATCGCCGTGGATCAACAACGATTCGCTGATACCCCAGGTGATGTTCTTGCCTTCGAATCGTTCCAGAACATTGACTGCCCATACTTCGCTACCGATCTTTGCATCCAAACACGCCAGGCGGCCATGGGCGTTCATGTGATACAGTTTTCCGTGGTCGTAGGTACAGGAAGAACGAGTCCCTGGGTACGAGCGTTTCCATGCTGCCCCATTCTCCGTCTTCCAACGCAGCTTGCCGTCCAGCGAAAACGCGCTGATGATCAGGTCGTTCGCTCTGTCGCCCGTGATGTAGATGGTCTCGTCGGCGACGATGGGCGACGAATAACCTCGGCCAATTTCCGACGCCGTCCACAGACGCTTCGGGCCACTCTCCGACCAGGAAGGCAGCAGGCCGGTCTCATGACTGATCCCATCGCGACGCGGGCCACGCCACTGGGACCAATCCGTCATGTCCGAACGGACCAACACCGGGCCGGATTCTTGCCCGAATGCCATCAAAGGAATGATTAGTGCAACCATGATAGATGAGGCCGTGTTCAAGAAACGCAATTTGGCTCGATTCATTCAGTGTCTCCCAAGTTGATTTCCATGTGCTGTCCGGCTGCGGTATCAATCCTCTTCGTGGCTCGCTCGGCATGCGAGACCTAGGAACGCGGGAAGAACAACTTCGCAGTTCTTGGCTGCGATCATCACGACGGAGCGTGATGGCTACTATGGATTTGCCGAAGTTATTCTTCCCGCGTTCCCTACTGGTCGCCCGCCGCCGCCACGATCGTCTTTGTTGCGCCGGCATCGCACACGACGCGGAAGCCGACGTTGTAGACAGGTTTGTATGGCTCGTAACGCCAGCGGAATGCGGAGGTGGCGAATGGGAGCGTATCGTTCCAGGATCCGCCTCGAACGACTTTCGCGTCCGGGTCATTCGGATCCTCGCGCCCATCGTTGGCGTCGTAGGGGTACGAACGGTAACTGCTCGCGCACCATTCGGCTGCGTTGCCGTGCATGTCGTACAGGCCCCATGCGTTGGGCGCAAAGCCGCCGCCCGCCGCGGTGAACATGCGGCCGTCGTCGTAGCCGTCCTCGGCGCGGCCGTGATTCCAGCGTCGAGCCGTCTCGTCGGCGAGGTTGGCAAACGGCGTGACGCCACTCTCCAATTCACCCACGTAATGCGGTGTCGCCGTTCCGGCTCGGCAGGCCCATTCCCATTGAGCTTCGGTAGGCAGCGTGCAGCGAATCCCCGTCTTGGCCGACAGCCAATCGCAGTATGCCATTGCTTGTTGCCATGTTATGCGAACCACCGGCACATCCGGCTGGTTGATCGGTGTACCGCGGCGTTGCCGGTCCTTCCATCGTTCGTTGATCACGCCGCTGTCGTGGTCCGGATCGAAACAGGCGTATTGAGCATTGGTCACCTCGAATCGTCCCATATAAAACGGTCGTTCGATCGTCACAACCGACTGTGGCGACTCGTCCGCAAAGCCATCAGTCTGTCCCATGACGAACTTGCCGGCGGGGATCAACGCGAATTGCATGGTCACGCCGCTGCCCAGGTCCAGTTCCTTCTGGACGGTTCCGGCCAGCTTCTGCATTTGCGCGGCCTGTTCGGCCGAGAAAGGCCAGCCTTCGATGGCCGGGGCGATGGGACGAGTCGGTTCGGGTCGCGGAGGTTCAAACTCGGCGATCGGCGGCAGCGGCAACGGGTCTTCGTCGCGATCGTCGATGTTGGCATACAGTTTCTTGTACACCGCACGAAGTTTGACCTGTTCGTCGCGCGGCGGTCGATGGCTCTCGCGCCAATTGGCCGGGTAAGGGACGTTGAAGTCGATCCAGGTGTATAGCCGTTCCCACTCCTCGGCCGTTAACTGCACATTGTGATGTCCCTTCTTCAGCATCTGCACCAACACGCTCGTGTCGGCGTTGTATTCCGCCGGTTTGGGCATGTGATAATCGCCCTCGTAACCTGGCCGCCGTGCGTATTGCTGCAACGCGATGTACGCGGGGCTGTACTCCTTCGGCTGCACGTCCCGCGTTTTTGGTTTCGCGTTGGGATCTTCCTCATCGTCACTCGCTTGTTCATCGTTGGCCCACACAAGCCGTTTGGCACGCAGGTCGGCTATGGCGACCGTGTGCCCATCCGATTCGTAGGGTTCGCCGTTATGACAACCGGCGCAGCGGCGGTCCAGGACCGGCTGGACTTCGCGATCGAAGCTGAACCCACGCGTCGGACCGTGCCACGGTTCGATTTGGTCCGGCTGGCGATCGAAGGCCGCTACGGTGTACTTGCTGGGCGAGCCGTCGTTTTGACGTTCGTGGCAGCCGACGCATGTGCCGACTTCGCCCGGCATGCCAACGTACCAGCTTCGCATCACTTGTTGCGATTTGCCTTCGGCGTCCAATGGTTGCACAAAGATCGGTGTGTTCGCCGGCACTTGGAATACGGCCGATCCGTCCTCGTGGACCGGCACGGTGCCGAGGATCTTCTTGATATCCCAGCCGCCCTCCAATGACGACGCTCGCGTGTCGCCGTTGCCGGCGAATCGGTAGTGATGCGACCCGATTCGCAGCCGCCTGATCGAACCCCTCGGAAAACCTTTCAAACCCGGGCCGGCATAGACATCGGCCATGTAGATGGTCGCCTCGTCGCTCGCGGGATCGACGCGCGAAGGGATCACCGGCGGTTTGGGCCGCGGTCGCAGGGGAATGGGCGTCATATAGCCGCCGGCCTGAATCGGCGTGATATTGTCGAACACGTCGACCAGACACAGATCCCACGACGACCATTGATCGTGTTGCACGCAAGCAAGGAAATACTTGCCCGCGCCCAAATCCGTACCGGGATCGGCCAAGGGCCACGGCGCGGCGAACTTCGGCCAGACGTCGGTGACAAGCTGATCCAAGGTGATCGCCTCGACCTTTTTGCCGTAACCGGGGATGCGCTGCACGGCCCCCTCGGCTTCGTGACGGCCGCGAGCCGGATCCAGCAGCAGCAATTCGCCCGATCGCGAAACACCATGGTGGCCGGAGACAACGCAGGAAACCATCGTCGGATGCCCAGGAATGGGCCGCGGCCAGTACATCGAGTTGGGCCAGTACGAATTGCTGCCATAGTATTCCATCTGGCCCGTGCCGTCCGGGTTCATGCGGAACAGCAGCCGACTGAAGTAGTGCGGCGCGTCGGTGTATTCCCATCGCGAGTACAGCACGCGTCCGTCGTGCAAAATCGTTGGGTTCCAGTTGTGGTCCTGGTCGAAAGTGATTCGGCGTTCGTTCGTGCCATCGGCGTCCATGACGTGTAGATTGCCGACGTTGGCCCCGCCCGTGCAAGGAACGGCCTGTTCGCAAGCATTCGAAACGCACATGATTCGTCCGTCGGGCAAGTAGCAGGCGTCGTAGTGCGTGACGGGAGGATCTTCGGCGGAAACTCGCCGCAAACCCGTGCCATCGGCATGGAGTTCCCAGACAGCCGATCCGTCCGAGAACACAATTCGCTTCCCGTCCCAATGTAGATCCATGTCGCTGACATTGCCTTGGTGGACCGTTGTCAATTCGCCATCGGGCCGGACGGGCGACAGGACGACCATCTCGCTGCCCAGGCGGTTCGGCCCGCCCCAGTTACTGGCGAAGCCGGCTCGGCCTTTCACAAGCAGCAATTTGTCGAAGTCCAGCAGCGGATTGGCCAGCAGAATCGCCTGCCCCGCGTCGTCGGCGTTCTGCACAAGTCGATACCAGTCATCAAATGCACCGGGTTCGTCTGCCAACAGATGCCGCCAGGCCGCGGCAACACGTCCTTCCAGCAGACCAATTTGCTTCAGGTACTGCCCGCCGCGCGCATAGCGGTCGCCGAACATCTCGCGTTGATCTTCCACGGCCAGTCGCATCGAGCGGACTTGTCCCGACGTGGCAACCGCCTGCTCGAGTAGAGCCAATTGGTGATACTTGCTTCGCAGTTGTTCGAGGGCCAAGTCCGCGTGG
>JADHUC010000224.1 GCA_016784735.1 Pirellulaceae bacterium
AATGATCTCGGCTAACTCAAAAAAAGGCGAGCGCGGAACACCGAGGGTCCCTCGCTCGCCTTTCGTTTGGTGTCGTCGGCGTGGAGTCTTCTGCGAGTTGACAAGCGTTATTCGCCGGGCGCCTTTTCTTCCTCTTTCTTTTCCTCTTTCTCCTCTTCTTTCTTCTTCTCTTCCTTCTTCAGCAGACAACCGGTGACGAACCATCCGTCACTTTCGGAATCGACAAATGCGCCGGCCGGGCCCAGATACTTGCGGATCTTCTCGTAGTCGGGCATCTTGGCGCCGTCGATCTGTTGCTCGCGCAGCACGCCCTTCTCGTCGGGGCCCATCATTTGGTTCAGCAGGCCTCCGAACAAGGACTTCGCTTCCGGCATCTTGCCCGTACGGATCATCTCGTAAGTCACATGGTACGCCTTGTCGGTTCGAGTGAAGAACGCGAAAGCGTTCTGGCCGGCACCCAGCTTCTTCAGGGCGGCCGCCACTCTGACATATTCTTTGGCCTTGTCGAGCGGCGGCCTTTTTCCGGCCTCCTTGAGGATTTCTACCATGAAATCATAGTGGGAGGTGATCAAAAGCTGGCCGTGGATGACCGTGAACGCTGCGTGGTCCAACATCGGAGGAGCCTGACCCTCCTCTTCTTCTTCTTCGAATTCGCCAAAGCCGGGTCCGCCGATTTCTATCTCTAAGCCCCCTTCCTCCTCCTCTTCGCGCGAGATCTCCCATATCGTCTGTTTGCTCTCGCCCAGGACCAAAATCCGCTTGCTGGCGTCCGGGTCCGCTTCCATGGCTTTGGCAAGCGTGCGAGCTACCACCGAAGCATTCTGCACCTCGAAGCCAACGCACCAACGCTCGCAAGTCGGCGAGATCGGCAGTCGGTAGTCTGCAAAAAACGTGACTCGTTTGCCCAGTTGTTGGATCAGATCCTTGCGCACGTCTATTTGGGGACCGCTCTCGTCGTTCTTGAGACTGTCCAACACGTCCTCAAAAACTTCGGCCCCGGCAGATTCATCAACCAGCGTCTTCGCGGACTCGAACGCTTTGGCCATCTCCCAGTACAACGTGATGTAGTTCGTCACTTTTTCCGGGACCCAAGCCTGTGGAGTCAGCTCTTTGCTCTCGGGGAAGTCCAGCATTCGAGCGGCCAATTTGTACTTCTCGCCCGGCTTGCTGACCACGGGCGGAGCGTAGATGAAGGTCCCATGCTGCGTTTCATTATCGTCGACGGAAAAGGACACAAAGCCGCCCAGTCCCTTGATGGCGTCGAACCCCTGATTGCGCAGTACCTTCAGCATGTCGGTCCCGCGTTCTTTTCGGCCGCCGGCAGCAGCCCGCGTTGTCTCGAGATAACCGAATGGTTCGACAAACCAACGGACGTGCGCGGGCGTAGCGCCGAAAGCCTTCGCGCAACGATCCATGGTGGCTTTGAAGACCGGAAACTCCTTCAACACGTCCTTGCCGCCGCCAGCGAAACGCGACAGGATTTCTTTTGCCGTGGCCTCGTGGTCCGTGGCGACAAGCTGATCCTGGTGAATGAAATAGAACGCTTGTTGAGCGACCGCCGCGCCACGCTTCTTAGGAAGCACATATGAAACCAATGTGGTGCCGTCTATCTTCTGTTCGCTACTCTTGGCACCTTGTTGCGTGAGTTGTTTCTTGATGTCGGCCAGCAAGGCGTTGGCCTGCTTCAAATGGTCGGTAACATCCACCAGCAGGACCAAGGCATGCTGCTTTACGTCGCCGCCCGGCTGAATCATCGCCAGGCACACCTCGCCGCCATAGACGTCCTTCAGATCATCCAGTTCAATGCTCAAGCGAATGTCGGTTTGCCCCAGCTTGCTTTCGATCTGCTTACGCAGGTCTTCGACAAACGGTTTCATCACCGGATCGTTTGCCAGTTGTCCTAGCTGGGTCGCTTCGAATTTCTCGCGCAGCAAATCGACGTCCTTGACGGACACGTAGGCTTTGGTCGTATTTGGCAACAGGATGTCACTTGGGTGGGCGGCATGGCTCGGGGTCGCTGAAATCCCCTGCAAAAGGGCCCCCAAGAAAAGCAGGATAATCGCAAATCGCGCCACGATCAGTCTCCTCTGGAAAAAGGCACAACCGTTGCTCACGGCCATCACGGCTCACATGATAACTCAATTGCTTGAATCTGGTAAACATGAGTAAGAAAACTCGACACCCGGTGTTTGTATCGGCTAACGCGGAAATAGGACTTGTGCGAATCAGTAGCATTGCAGTGCAATCGTACGACTTGGGTGACTGCCTACTTTTTGGGCACGCCGGTGAACGGTTCGTTGACAGCTCGCTGTAAGGTGCCTAGCATTAAGGGGTTGTCGTTTCTTCCATCTATCTCCCTGGCGTAGCAACAAGAGGCAATCCTTGTCTAGTCCTAGTCGCGGGGGCGTTTTTCGGGCGGAAACCGATCGGCGTCTGGAGCAATTCGCCGAGAGCATTAGCTTCGACCGGCGGCTGTATGTCCAAGACATCGCGGGTTCGATCGCCCATGCGCAGATGCTGGCGGCGGTGGGGCTCGTGACCGACGACGAATGCCAGCAGATTGTCGCCGCGTTGGAGGAAATCCGGCACGAAATCGAGGATGGCCGGTTCGAGTTCCGAATCGAGCTGGAAGACATTCATATGCATATCGAGCGGTCTTTGATAGACCGTCTTGGGGATATCGGGCGCAAACTCCACACGGGCCGTAGCCGGAACGATCAGGTATCGACCGATTTCCGCTTGTGGATTCGGGACGCCATTGACCGCGTTGACTCGCGACTGATCGACCTGCAAAGGGCTTTCGTCGGCCGTTGCGACGCCGAGGCCGACGTGATCCTCCCGGCCTACACTCATTTGCAGCGGGCGCAACCCGTACTGGCCCCGCATTATTGGCTCGCTTACTGCGAGAAACTCCAACGGGATCGCCAGCGACTGACCGATTGTCGACGAAGGGTGAATGTGTGCAGTTTGGGCACGGCTGCCGTCGCAGGAACAAGTCTGCCGATCGACCGTGCCGACGTGGCTCGACGACTGGGATTCGACGCGGTGGCAGCCAACAGCCTGGACGTTTCCAGTGATCGCGATTTTGCCTTGGAATCGGCATTCGTTCTGACGCTGATCGCCGAACACCTTAGCACGTGGGCGGAAGAGTGGATTCTGTGGTCGACAGTCGAGTTCAACTTCATTCGCTTGCCCCAGGAGTTTTGCACCGGCTCGTCGATCATGCCCCAGAAGATCAATCCCGATGTGTTGGAGCTGACTCGTGGTCGGGCAGCAAGGGTTGTAGGCAATTTGCAGACTCTGCTGGTACTGCTGAAAGGCTTACCGTTGGCCTACAACCGCGATTTGCAGGAAGACAAACCGGCACTATTCGACTCGTTTGACACGGTCGAGGCGTGTTTGGAAATAGCCGTCCCCGTCGTTGCCGGTGCGGTGCTGAACCGCGAGGCGATTGACGAGCGTTTGGATCGAGGATATTTGGATGCCACAACGTTGATGGAGTTTTTCATACGACAAGGCATGCCACAACGAACGGCACATCACTTAGTGGGCCATTTGGTGGGTAAAGCGACCGAACGTGGCGTCAGATTGGCCGATTTGCCCTTGGACGAGTTCCAGCAGGCGCATTCCGGCTTGGACGAAAGTGTGTACGAAGTGTTAGGTGTGGAAAAGGCCGTAGAAGCGTTTGTCAGTTACGGATCGACCGCGCCGTCGGAGGTGGAAAAGCAGGTGGCGCATTGGAAAGAGAAACTCGGTCCAAGTAATCTGTAGGTATGGGCCCGTTCCAAGGAAACCCGGCTTTTTCGGAAAAGCCGGGTTTCTGAGGTCGCCCACGGCACCTACTGTTTGAGGCAACAACCGATGCGATTGATCGTGACACTGGCGATTCTCCTGGTTTCGGCCGGACAACTGGCTGCTCAGAATCCATTCGCGCCTGCTGGCGGCGGCCAACCGCCAGGACCCGGTGCCGGCCAACCAGCCGATCCGTTCGGCGTGGGCAAACCGGCAGCCAAGCCGAAGCTGCCGGTTGGCAAGCCGCAACAAGGCGTGCTGCCGCCGATCGAGGATGAGAAGGACCCGGTCGTTCTGACGATCCGCGAATCGAATCCGACCACCGCCGACGAACTACTGTTTGCCGTCGAAACGTTGGCCAAGATGGTCCGCCCGGCCGAGACCAAGTTCTACCTTCAGAAGCTGATCGACCTGAACCTGGATCGCAAGGGATTGGTCGCCTTGCACCAAGAATCGGGCTCCGCTTTCTTCTACCGCATATCGCGCGACGAAGTGCTGAAGCCCGAAGGCGAGCGTTTCGGCAAGGCCGTCCTGAAAGCCGCCTACGAGGAATCCCGCGATCCGGCGCGCATTCGGGCGCTGGTAAAGCAGTTGAGCGATCCATCCTTCGCGACCCGGCGGCAGGCCGTGGAAGCTTTGACCGGCATCGGTACGGCCGCCGTTCCCGCCTTCTTGGAGGCGATGGCAGATCCCAACCGCGCGGGCGAACACCCGCAAGTGCGCGAGGCGGTCGTTGGGCTTGGCCGGCCGCTGATCGACCCGATGCTAGGCGCGTTGGAGTCCCCGGACGAGGGTCTTCGCGTCCAAGTGATGACGGTGTTGGGCCAGTTCGAGAAGCCCCAAGCCGTGAAATTGCTTGTGGGGCCCTACTTGTCCGGCGACAGCTCGCCGGCCATCCGCCAGGCTGCGGGCCAGGCGATCGTGCGCATCGTAGGCGAAGCCCCAACGCGGCACGACGTGGAGCAGTATCTCTATCGTCGGGCCAAAGCGTACTACGAGGGCGAGCTACCGGGCCGGCCAGACCATGAATACCGCGTCAAAATGTGGCGCTGGGACCAGAAACAAAAGACCAGCGTGCCGCGTCGCTACATCGCTGCCGACGCTTCGCTGCTGATGGCCGCTCGTCTGGCCAACGATTTGCACAAAGTCGCACCCGATAACGTCGATTTTCGTCGTTTGTTTCTGTTGGCGAATCTGGATTTCGCCAAGATCGATGCCGGATTGGAATATCCGTTGCCGAAGGACGAAGACTCCGCCTATGGTTCAGCGTCTGCCGCGGGTGTGGAAGCCGTCGAGGACGTGCTGGCGTACGCCATCGAGCACGGGCACGTGGTGGCCGCAATCGCTGCGGCAGAAGTCCTGGGCGACCTTGGTGATGTGAACCTTGTTTTTTCCGACGACGGAAAACCACGATCGCTCGCGTCGGCCCTTCGACACGGCGACCGCCGGCTGCGAATGGCGGCCGCCAACGCGATCATGAAATTCGACCCCAAACGGCCGTATCCCGGTTCGAGCCACCTGCCCGAGGCGCTCGGCTATGTGATTCGCACCGTCGGTTCTCGCCGAGCACTGATCGTCCATCCAAGAATCGAGAAATCGCAGACGTTGGTCGGCATGCTGAATCAAATCGGTTTCGAGGCGGACCCGGCGCGGACCGGTCGGGAAGCATTTCTTATGGCAGCCAAGAATCCGGATTACGGATTCATGCTCGTCAGCGACGGAATCAACTATCCCGACGCCAACAAGACGATTCAGATGTTCCGCCGCGATCCGCGTACCAGCCGGCTGGCCATCGGCCTGATGGCGCGAGAAGAACGAATCAAGTGGGCGGAGCGCATCGCAGAGCTTGATCCATTGGTTAACTCGTTTCCCAGACCCCACAACGCGTCTTTGATGGCATTTCAGACGTCGCAGTTGCTGGACCTGGCCGGTCGCGAACTGGTCGGCGACCAGGAGCGAGTGGAACAGGCTGCCGCCGCGCTGGATTACCTAACGCGCATGGCAGAGAACCGCGAGGACTACGCATTTTACGACGTGTACCGTCAGCAGGATGCTATCCAATCGGCCTTCTTCGCGCCGGAGCTTTCCGCCAAGGCGGCCCGTCTGATGGGTCTATTGGGATCTTCTCAGGCGCAGCTCGCGTTGGTAACCCTGGCCAGCCAGCACGCGCGACCGCTCGCCGAGCGAAAGGCTGCGGCGCAAGGGTTCGAGTTGGCAGTCCAGCGTCGCGGCCTGCTATTGACGCGAGACGATATTCGGCTGCAATACGATCGCTACAACCAAAGCGAAACGCTCGACGCGGGCACGCAACAGGTACTGGCACACATCCTCGATGCAATCGAGGCACCCAGCAAGAAAAAGAGCCAGCAGCAAGCGCAAGACTCGCAGCCGTCGCAGCCCAACGACGCCTAGAGCTTCCGCAAGGGGCGATTCTCGTTTAACCGCAAGCCGGAGGCGTGCGCGGAGCGAAGGCCGGCCAAACGCAAACTACCATCAACACCTGGACCTCGACTTCAACGTATGTCAGCCTACGGCCCAAATCATCTGGACGAAACCGGCCCGCCGATTCCCAGTATCATCGGCAATAGCAAGGCGATGCAGGAGATCTATCGCAAGACGCGACGAGTGGCCCGCAGTAACGCTTCGGTGCTGCTGCTGGGCGAGACCGGCACGGGCAAAGAGCTGATCGCCACGGCGATCCATCGTCTGAGCAACCGCGGCTCAGGGCCCTTTGTCCGAGTCAACTGCGGGGCGCTGGCCGAAAACCTGCTGGAAAGTGAATTGTTCGGCCATGTGCGCGGCGCGTTTACCGGCGCGGTCGGAAACCGCATCGGTCGTTTCGAAGCGGCCCATACGGGCACGATCTTCCTGGACGAAATCAACTCGACAACGCACCACTTGCAGGTGAAGCTTCTGCGCGTGCTGCAGGAACAGGAATTCGAACGCGTCGGCGACACGCAGACGGTCCGAGTCGACACGCGAGTGATCGCCGCCAGCAATCGCGACTTGATGACGGAAATCGACGCCGAGCGTTTTCGCGAGGACCTTTACTGGCGGCTGAACGTGGTGCCAATCGAAATCCCGCCGTTGCGAATGCGCCGCGAGGACATCGGGCCGCTGGCGATGCATTTCCTGGACCAATACAACGAAGCCAACGACCGTTACGTCGTCCACATTCAACCCGAAGCAACGGAGGCGCTGGAGGAATACCACTGGCCCGGAAACGTGCGCGAACTGCAGAACTACATCGAACGCGCCGTCGTCATGGCCGAAGGCGACGAAGTGACAATCGACCTGCTGCCGGGCGTGGTCACGGGAACGGAACGTCCGCGGCGTGGTCAGATACACGGCGTCGACCTGGACACGATCGTGGAAGAACTCGTTCAGCAAGGACGGTCAGACGCCGGGCCGGATGCTGAGAACCTGTACGAAGTAATCGTCGACCGCGTCGAACGAGAGCTGATCGCTCAGGTGATGGACGCCTTCAACAACACTCAGACCAAGGCATCCAAAAGGTTGGGAATCAATCGCAATACGCTCCGCAGCAAACTGAAGTACTTCGGACTGGACGCCAAGCCCGACGAGGCTTAGTCGGTTCCGGCGTCGATCCGGTTGCTTGTTCTCGCCTAAGTACCCACTCACAACTTTTCGAACTCTTGGCGGTGGCTAGAAACCCGGCTTTTTCGGAAAAGCCGGGTTTCTTCTTGGCCAAGAAGTCCTGATCGCGTACTTACCTTCTGGTTTCGGGGCAAAGTCCGAATTCGACGGGCGCCTACTCGCTCACGGCAATCCTCGCGCTTACCATAAGGAATCCGTGTGAGGTACTTGCACAACCACAGGCAGTTGACCAACAAGTCTTCAGACCGTAGAGGTGAAGCATGACAAACAGCCCGCTTCGATCAGTTGTCGCACAATCCTGCCCCCGCGCTGCTCTACTTCTCTTCGCTCTCGGTTGCTCCGCCACGATGCCAGTACGTGGCGAAGCGGGGAGTCTTCCGCAATCGTTGCCGGCGGTGATCCCACAACCTGTATCGGTAGAAGCAAAGCAAGGTGTGTTTGAGTTCTCTCCAACAACTGACGTAATTGCCGTCGACGGTGCGAAAACGGAAGCTTCGAAGCTTGTCGATACACTGGCACCCGCGATGGGCTTCCGCTTGAAGACCGCGGAGTCTCCGTCAAGGGCCGAAAACTCCATCACGTTGACCTTGGACGAATCGCTAAAGGAAAAGCTGGGACAAGAGGGATACACGCTGGATGTCTCGGCCAAGCGGATCGATGTTCGTGCGGCCGAACCTTCCGGGTTGTTCTACGGCACACAGACGCTGCGTCAATTACTGCCGCCGGAAGCGTTTTGCAAGACGAAAGTCAGCGGCGTAGACTGGGTGGTTCCGTGCGTCCACATTGTCGATTTTCCACGGTTCGCTTGGCGTGGGCTGTTGCTCGATCCGGCGCGACATTTCCTTCCCAAGGCGGATATGCTGCAGTTCATCGACGCGATGGCATTGCACAAGTTCAATCGCCTGCAGCTTCACCTGACCGACGACCAGGGCTGGCGAATCGAGATCAAGAAGTACCCGCGGCTGACCGAAATCGGCGCGTGGCGTGATGAAACGCTGATCGGCCACTATCGAGACAAACCATGGCGGTTCGACGGCAAACGCCACGGCGGTTTCTACACGCAGGACGACATCCGCGAGATTGTCCAGTACGCGGCGGATCGCCACATCACGGTCATGCCCGAGATCGAAATGCCCGGTCACGCCCGGTCGGCAATCGCGGCCTATCCACATCTGGGTGTATTTCCAGAGAAGCAAAAGGGCATCAAGCCGTGGACACACTGGGGCATCAGCGACGATATCCTTGCACCGCGACCACAGACGATTGCGTTCTGCAAAGACGTGTTGACGGAAGTCATGGACATGTTCCCGAGCCGCTACATCCACATCGGCGGCGACGAAGCGCACAAGACGCAATGGAAAGCCAGCGACGAAATCCAGCAGATGATCCGCGATATGGAACTTGAGGACGAGGCGGAACTTCAGGCATGGTTCACTGGGCAAATCGACGCGTTTCTGACCGAACACGGCCGGCGCCTGGTCGGTTGGGACGAAATTCTCGAAGGTGGTCTTGCGCCGGGGGCCGTTGTAATGAGCTGGCGTGGCGAAAAAGGCGGCATCACGGCCGCACAGGCCGGCCACGACGTGATCATGGCCCCCACGACGCACACGTATTTCGACTACTATCAGGGACCGGCCGAATCCGAACCGCTGGCGATCGGCGGAAACCTCCCGCTGGAGAAGGTCTATGGGTACGAGCCAATCCCCGTCGCACTCTCAGCCGAACAGGCGAAACACGTGCTCGGCGCGCAAGCTCAACATTGGCGAGAGTACATCCCCGATTCCAAGCACCTTCAGTACATGGCATTCCCCCGCGCTTGTGCGTTGAGCGAGGTCGTGTGGTCGACCAAAGAAAACCGCAACTACGACCTGTTCCTGGTACGTCTTGACCATCATCTGAAGCGTCTGGCGGCGGCGGGCGTGAACTACCGGCCGTTGGACAAGAAGCCGATGTGTTGGAAAGGCCGGACAGACCCAGACGCACCGAATGCAGCACGCGGGCTCGTCCAGCGATTGTTACCGGAACATGCCGACCGTTTCGTCTTCGAAGTGATACTGCCGGAGTGCGGACGGGACGTCTTCGAGGTCGAAAGCCGTGACGGCCGAATCGTGATTCGCGGCAACACGGGCGTCGCCATGGCTACCGGGTTGAACTGGTACCTGGAAAACCACTGCCACTGCCACGTTTCATGGTGCGGCACCCAATTGAATCTTCCGGATCCGCTGCCAGTGGTCCAACCGAAGGCGCGGCGCGTGACCTGGGCGCGGTATCGCTACTTCTTGAACTACTGCTGTTTTGGCTACTCGCTACCCTGGTGGGATTGGGACCAGTGGGAGAGCCTGATCGACTGGATGGCGTTGAACGGAATCAACGCACCGCTATCGGTCACCGGGCAGGAAGCGGTCTGGCAGGCAGTCTGCAAACAGCTTGGGATCACTGACGAACAGATCTCAGAGTTCCTGGCCGGACCGCCGTTCCTGCCGTTTCAATGGATGGGCTGCCTGGACGGCTGGGGCGGACCGTTGCCGCAGAGCTGGATCGACCGCCACGAGGCACTCGAAAAGCGGATCTTGGGCCGGCAGCGCGAACTGGGCATGACCCCAATCCTACAGGGTTTTACAGGGCACGTACCCGCCGCAGTTGCCGAGAAGTACCCGGACGCAAAGTTGCACCAGATTCACTGGATCGAATGGCATACGAACTTGCTCGACCCGCTCGATCCCCTGTTTCCAAAGATTGCACGCCTGTTCATGGAAGAACAGACAAAACGCTTCGGCACGGATCATCTGTACGATGCCGATACGTTCATCGAAATGACTCCGCCCACCGGCGAATTGAAAGATCTGGCCGATCTGAGCCGAGCGATCTACGACGGCATGGCCAAGACCGATCCGCAAGCCGTCTGGGTGCTGCAGGGCTGGACGTTCTCGTTCAAACGTTCGTTCTGGACGCAGCCGCGGATCGAGGCGTTTCTGGACGCCGTTCCCGACGATCGCATGTTGGTGCTGGACTTGTTCTGCGAATCGCGGCCCATGTGGAGCGAAACCGAGGCGTTTTTCGGAAAACCCTGGGTATGGTGCAACGTGCATAACTTCGGCTGCACCGTGTATCTGGGCGGTTCGTTGCCTCGGACGAATCAGAATCCCCACATGGCCCGTCGCGACGCGAAAGGCGGCAAGCTTTCCGGTCTGGGCTTTGTCAACGAAGGGCTCGGCTACAATCCCGTGGTCTACGACATGATGTACGAAACGGCTTGGCGCAACGAACCAGTCGACTTGGACAGATGGATCCGCGACTTCGCGCGCCATCGCTACGGTCAATCCAACGCGGATGCCGAGCGGTCGTGGCACCTTCTCAAAGACACGGTTTACACGGCGCCGTATCGTACTCGCTCCATCATCGACACGCTGCCGACACTCGGCCCGGCCCGAGCCGCACCGTACCACAACGGTCGCGTGGCCCAGGCGTGGGAAGCCTTGCTTCAGGCTGCCGATGACTTTCGCGACGTGGATACGTACCGATTCGATCTCGTGAACGTGGCCCGGCAGTCGCTCAGCAACCACGCGGCCGACCTGCAAAACGAAGTGGCAGCCGCGTACCGAGCCAAAGACCTTCAGGCCTTCGAACAAGCGTCGCAACGTTTCCTGCAACTGATTAGAGATCTGGACGAACTGCTCGCCACGCGTCGCGAATTTCTATTGGGCCGATGCCTGGAAGATGCCAAACGCTGGGGCACAACCGATGCCGAGCGGGCTCGTTTCGAATGGAATGCCCGCCGCGTATTGACGCTCTGGGGTGAGGGGCCGGCGATTGACGACTACGCGCGCAAAGAATGGTCCGGCTTGCTCAGTGGCTACTATCTCAAGCGTTGGGAGCGGTTCCTGGACGAGGCAGCTCGATCGTTGAAGGCCAACGAGCCGTTCGACACTAAGGCGTTCAACGAAAGACTCCGGCCGTGGATGGCCGCCTGGTCGGACCAGCGCGAAACCTATCCCACAGAACCGCGCGGCGACAGTGTTATTGTGGCCCGCAAGCTATGGGAAAAGTACGAGAAGGCCTTCGAGCCGAACATGATCAGTCTGACCACAGGCAAGCCCGTCACCTGTTCCCGCGCATTGCCGCCGCACCCAGCCCACCTGGCAAACGACGGCTGGTCACGCAACACCGACCAATTCTGGGCGACCGACGTGTCACAGGACAAGGCTGCCTGGTGGCAAGTGGACCTGGAAGAACCCACCACGGTTGGCCGCGTCGTCGTGGTGGGCTACTACGCCGACCAACGCCACTACGGCTTCACCGTCGAAACCTCGTTGGACGGCAAGACATGGACCATGGTCGCCAACCACTTAGACAACAAGGAGCCTTCAACCGCCGAAGGTTACATCTGCCGTTTCGACCCACGCACGACGCGCTACATCCGCGTCACCCAACCCCACAACTCAGCCAACACCGGCCGACACCTGGTCGAAGTGGCGGCATACGCCAAGTAACGGTGCCAGTCAGAGACGGGGACCACAATCGTCAAGTCATCGGCTCGCACGCTCTCAAGTTCGATTGTCGCTTCCGTACAGGTATTCATCCACGTTTTTCGACGCGTCGGGCGGAAGCCCCTTGGCCGATCCGATGACGGGTCTGAGTCGCTCGTGGAGTGACGGACCTTCTTTCAGAGTACGGTCATCCACCGGCGTTTCCACGGGCGCGACACTGACCTTGCGTTGGAATCTTGAAGTGACGTTTCAAGAACTGCGCGCGCATTTGGGTTTTGAGACACCTCGCAGCGTGTGAAGGAATCGGTGATGCGGATGGGACCATGTCCGCGGGGCGGTGTCTTGTCGGAACAATGCCCGAGTGCTGACATGGGGCAAGGACTACACCGTTCGGCTCTGGCGCGTGGCCCACAACGGAGGCCGTTGATCACAGTTCCACTTTCCTGGATAATCGTTTGAGACATGACGCGCCAAAAGGAGAATGAGACCATGAGGCTGTGTGAGAAAGCAATTCTACTCGTTGCCCTTGTCGCCGCGAACTGCGCCCTTGCTTCCGAGGAACGCAACTCGTCTGAGAATGCTGAAGCGGCAGAGAAAGTCAAATCGAATCGAGTCCGTTACCGGAATTTTGACGCCAGGCTTCAGCCTGTGCCCGAAGATTCCTCTGTCGCAAAGTCGGTTGAGATCGAGCCGCTTATCCGGTCGTTAGGCGTCAAACTCGAACCAGGCGTCGAGGCGCCGGACTTTGACTTACCGGTTCTGCTCGTGGAGGAGAACGACACTGGCGCGAAGACTGGGGCGGTCGGAAACGATACGGTCAGACTTTCTAGCTTCCGCGGCAAAAAGGCCGTCGCTCTAACGCTATCGGGCTCCACGTGACCGCCGTTCGACGTCCAGGCGAGTCGTCTGGAAGCGATCAAGCGGGAATACAAGGACAAGTTTGCGTTTGTTTTCGTATACGTGCAGTGTCACGGTACGGGGCACGGGGTCGGTGGGTACGGGAGACTTGGTGAAGTGCCAAGCTGCACGAACCTGGCCAGAGACATTCACGAACGGGCCATGCAGACGTACGAGCAGGTGAAGAAGATGAATCTCACCTGGACCCCGTTAGTTGACCGAATGGACAATGCGACAAACCGTATGTACGGTGTTCCGCCGGCAATCCACTGCGTCATCGACATTGATGGACGAGTAGTCGTTCACATGAGTGGCAAGAAGCCGTACCCAGCAGATGTTCTGAAGACGCTTGCCGAGAACGACGGCCGCTTGCCCACTTCGATACCAAACGCGGTCGAGCCCCACCCGGACTATCCGCCCGCTTGGCACACGGCAACCGTCTCCAGCCGCGATGCATTCCATAATCTCTTGGCGTTCTATCGCAAGCAGGGACGATGGCAGGACGCACTCCAGTTGATGGGACAACATCGTCACCATCTGGTGAGCCAGAATTCGACATTGATCCTCTACGCCCTTGAAGTGCTAACGGACGCCGCGGAAGAAGGTAGGGGCGATCCCGTGTGGATCCGCCTGCTCGCCGAACATATGCGGAACAACGATCTGGATGCCGAAGCGTCTGCCAGACTGCAAGTCCTACTTCAGAAGCTCGACGAGTTAACGGGAGGCGACGTGCGGTAAGCATCATTCGAGAAATAGTTGTCCGATTTGAGTGTAGCCGAAGTCGCAAGACTTCGGAATTTGCCGATTCCGTCCGAAGTGTTGCCACTTCGGCTACGACGGTTGTTTCTCGAACGATCCTGAGTTGATGCGAACGTTGAGCCGACGGCGACGCGGTAACCCGCGCGCCTTGCCTCGTGAGACCCATGAAAACCATCCTGTTTCTCGTTTCACTTGCTTTCGGCGCCATTCACGCATCGGCGGCCGACGGGCCGAAGAGCATGTACGTCATCCCAAGCTGGGGCGACATCGCGCTCGTTCATGGTCCGGGAACCGACGTGGCAATGGACAGCGAGCAGGCGATGGAGAACACGTTTCGGCATTGGAAAGGCCGCGGGTTCACCGGCGTGTTTCTGCGAACCGACCTGATCCACATGCCGCCCGGGTCGATCGTCCGGCATCCCGCCAGCACACAGCCAAATCCTCGTTTGGCCGTCTTCTGGCACACGATTGATGAGATTCTGGCCAGATGCGATCCACAGATGGCAGCGCGAAAAGCAGCGGCAAAAGTCGGCTTCGAACACTGGGTATCACACCCGCATGTCTACAGCGAAGGCGCCCCGGTAGATGTCGGCGTGCCGGGCGTCGGGCGAATGGTACCATGGTCGTACGCCAGGAAGTACCACGTCGAACATCCCGAGGTGATCACCGTCGATCGCCAGGGCAATCGGCAGTGGATGGTGCCGGAATACGCCTATCCCGGCGCTCGCGCGGACAAGGTTGCCGACTTTGTCTATATCGCCCGCACTTATCATCCGACCGGGATCATCGCGTCGATGCGCAGCGAGGCCAGCCAACTGCTGCCGCCGCCGGATCACGGCGACCAATATGGTTTCAACCAGCCGGTCGTTGACGACATGAAGCGCTTGTATGGCGTGGACATCATGACCGATCCGCGGTTTGATTGGAAAAGCGAACAGTTCAACTTGGCTGACCCCATGGTAGAGAACTGGCGGACTCTCCGCGGGACTTACCTGACGCAGCTCTACCGTGAGATTCGAGACGCGATTGGGAAGGTCGATCCGAACATCCAGTTCGGCGTGACGCTGTCCGGGAAATACGTCGGCCCAGTTTTGGGAAATTGGAAGCTGCACTGGCACACCTGGGTGGACGAGGGACTGGTCGATGTGATCCTCGTACCCGTTACGTTCGAAGCGACGTACGACCACGAGGCGGGCAAGAAGGGCTATCTCACGGACGCGCGCCATGGCAAGGGAACCGTGTCGGCGACGGAAATTTCGCAATACATCGCCAAGAGCAGGCATCCGAAGATCCGTGTGATCCACACGGGCGCCCCGTCCTATTTCTATCCACCGCCTCCGGCTGGCTCCGACGGATGGCAGTGCGATGTCTGGTACGACGTGTATCACGTCGCCTGGTACCAGCGATGGGAGCAATGGAAACGCGATCTGTCGGACTTCGGCCACATCAAGTTCTTCGAACAGAACTTCGACACGTTCCCAGTGCGCAGCCCAGCGATCGGCGGCGGCTGGGGCGATGGCCGGCACAACCCCGATCTGCGCGCCACACCCGGTGTGTGGTCAAGACTGGGTGACGGAAGCGATGGCAGGGCCGTTGTGCAGGAAGAAGTCCGCCGGGGCGACGACGGACGCGCTGTCTTGCTCACGGGCGACGAGTTCGTCGGGCTGCACCACAGCTCGCCAGACCGCAGCCGAATGACTGGAATGCTCGACAACAGCATTTCGAACGGCAAGTGCGTCTTTCAGTTTTGGATCAATCGAGACAACGCGGCAAGCGGACTGACCGTCTTGTTCACCGGTGACAGCATCAACGCCAGCTACACGATGACCGGTCAAGACGGGAAGGACGTCGGACTTCGGATCCAACCCGGCTCGGGACGCGTGTGCTACGCGTCGGGCAAGCGGTGGATCCAATCCGACGTGCAACTGCCCGCAAAACAGTGGCGACAATTGTCGATCGACGTTGATGTCGACAGCCGGACCTACGCGGCGTACGCGGGGCCGCTGCGGCAGTTGAGTTGCAGCGGCATCAAGTATGCACCGCCGGGCGATCGATTCGTCGAGCAGCACGGTGTGAACATCCCAATCAAGGTGCCGTCGTACCGCGCATTCAACACTCTGAACTTCATCCCCACGATCTCTCCGAACAATCGGATCTACCTTGATGATGTGACCGTGAAATGGATTCCAACGAAACACTACGCGTCCACGGGCAGCCACGTTCTGCTGAACGAAACATTCGAGAAAGCCGAGGTTGGCGCAATCATTGACGACAAGCTCGGTGATGGTCGCCTCCGCGTTGTGGGGCGGTCTCCCGACCGTCCCACCGTGACGGTAGAGCCGGCGAACCAGATGGAGCCATTCTTCATCGAACGGACCACGTCGTTCGGCCCCGGCGTCAAGTGCGTGCGCGCGACCGGAGGAGGCACGCTGGTGGCCGAGACAACGCGGCAACTCTCCTCCGCCGGCGGAACGATTACCGTGGACCTGGACGTGTTCATCCGTTCTGACCGAAACTTCCCGTACATCATTCCGAACCCAAAGACGCGATCGAAACACAGTGTGGTCCTGAGCCTCGATGGCGCCGCTTCCGGCCGACCGCTTGCCGCGGTGGATACCGCAGATGGAACTTGGCGGCTCTGGGATGGCCAGCGCTTCGTCGATAGCGGCAAGTTGGTTACTTACGACGTATGGAATCATTTGCAGATCGCAGTGAACCCGCGAACCAAAACGTATCGTTTCGTCGCGCAACCGGTCGGCGAGCTACCGACGGTGATCGGCGATGCCGCGGTTGGCGCGTCGGTGGGTGCTGAAGAGAAGCTGAAGCTATCAGTCAAGCCATCCGCCACAGCCGGACACATTAGCTGCTACGACAACATCCTGGTAACGTGCAACTGATGGAGACGTGCTTTGAACCGGCCCCGCTTCAGCCCGGCATCTTCAAAGGCTACAGACCAACGGGTCATGGTTGAGTCGAGATTGTCCTCGACCGTCACTGTCGTACCGGCCGGCCTGCTGGCCCCAGGGCGGAAACTCAGACGTCTGCTTTCAAGAGTCTCTCGACCGTATTCATTGGCAGAAACATGCGATCGGGTACGCCGCTGACTTCGATAAACCCATACCGCGAATAGAACGCTCGGGCCTGTTCGTTCTTCGCGTCTACCAGGACAACAGCGGACGCAACTTCCTCAGTATAGCGAAGCGACCGCGCGAGGGCGTCGAGCAAGAGGAGTTTCCCAGCGCCGGGGAAACCCACATCGCGAGCGAGCCTGCCGATCAGAATTGCCCGCACAACCGGGTAGCAAGGAAGCCTCTTGACGATCTCGTCGGGCAATTCGGCGAGCGCGATCGATGCGGATGCCAACGAGTAGTAGCCTGCGATCCGCGTGGGTTCATCTTCGGGAGCCATCACGAACACAGCCGCGACGCGGCGGCGCATATCCTGCCCGGCTCGCTGCCGCAGGTATTCGTCCAGTTCCACGGCCCCACAATGGAACGCCTTGCGGTCGTGATGCTTCGCGAGCCGCCCGCAAATGAACTTGCTCATTGCGAAACCACGTCCTCACGGTACTGCTCGGCCGCTCGCTCCAAGGCTTCATTCGGTTCGGGTGGATCAAGCAGCGTCTCGACAAACGCGCGGCTCTGCGACTCACTCAGCCGTAACACTTCGTGCTCTTGGATGATGGCTTTGGCCGCGCGTTGAACGGTCCCCACGACGAAGTCAGAAACCGACCGCCCCTCGTATGCCGCCGCACGTTCGATCAGCTCCTTCTGCTCAGCAGTAATACGAGCTTCCAAACGAGCGGTTTTCGTTCTTGATCGTTGAACGGTTGCCATTCGCTTCTCCGCAAATCGTTTCCCATGGAATAGTACGGCCATTTGCCGTACATGTCAACGTGTTGATTCGCGGGATGTGCGAGGAATTCACGAGCCGGTTTGCAGGACAATCGTTGCTGCGCTCGTTATCAATACAGGCAGTCGATTCTTTTCGGTCGGGGATAAACTCAGAATCCATACTTCTCCTTACGTAGCTGGAATGCGGCTTTGCCGCCTTCCAATACTTTCGTGATCACTCCATTCATGGGACCAACGTCGATCGCTCCCTGAAGCTTGATCTCTCCGAGTGTTTGGTCGCCGGCAGTGCGGTAATCGCAGCAGAGTATCAGGTCTGCGTCCCCGTTCACCACGACGTTTGCGTTGTGGCTGGTGAAGATGACTTGCCGCACCGTTTTGGCGTTCCACACTTCCTCCACTATCTCCGGCATGGTCGGGTTGTCGAGGTCCTCTTCTGGCTGGTCGATGATCAGCGGTGGCCCCTCTTGATTAAGGAGGGCGGTGAGCAGGGCCGTAGCCTGTTGTCCTGCGGAAGCATCCGAGAAGGCGATTCGGTCGGTTTCCCCACGAACATATTCGAATGAGGGCTGGTCTCCCAGCTCGACAAGCGATAGGGATAGCCATTGCTCAATGGCAAGCGAGCGGGCGACCTTCTCGATTTCACCGGTAGTGAACCCAGCTCGCGAGAGAAGTGGGGTGCTGGGTAGTTCGACCGTGTCGGAATCGCCGGGCGAAAGCAAGGCAAGTTTCTCCAGCTCGGCGAGAGCACGTTCCCATTGTTCCACCGGCTCGTCAGAGTCGACCATGTTCGAGAATAGCGTTTCAACTTTGGCTTTCCGGATGTTGGTCCCTGTCAGGAATCCAATGAGTTCCTTACTGGCGGCAGCCACGTTCGCTCCACGATTTAGTGTCGCGAGAATCTTGCCCTTTGACAGGTCGGTGAGCTCCTTACACTTGCCCTCAAGCAGATCGGCACGGTCCTTGTACAACGTCGTCCATTCGGACCTAGAGGCAATATATCCATCTTCGGGCGTTCCCTGGCGGGCGAACTGTGCCTGCGTCTCTTGAAGCTGTGTCGTAAGCGTCTTAATCCGAGACTCAATCTGATTGATCTGAGTAACCACCGTCTCGTTGGCGGAAGTCGCTTGCTTGACTCCGGCGTATTGTTCGGCGTGTTTGTCGAATACGACCTTCCATTCACCGCAAAGTGACTCGAACTCTTGGAGCAGGCTACCGGTTCCACGGTCGCTGAGGAGATTGGTTATCGCCGCGATGTGCGAACGTGCTTCAGCAAAGATGGCGTCGGCCTTCGAATGGATGTTCGCAATGGTCTCTGCGTTTGGCAGGGCAGTTGTGTCGTCGAGTTGTGTCGGCTTGTCAGCTAGTTCTTGTGTAGCATCGCGTGCGATCCGCCGCAGCTCGTCAAGCTCCTGGGTCCAGCCCTGTATCGTCGTTTGCTCTTTGACGAAGTTGTCGTGTGCTGAGAGAACTTCTTGGTCTTCTTCAGAGAGCCCCTTCAGCTTCTTTCGCAGCTCCGGAAGCTGGTTTTCGAGCGACTTGATTTCGAGCGTGATTCGCGAAGCCTCTTGTTGAAGAGTCCGCTTTCGCTGAATCAACTCATGTGCAGTGCGAACCCGGCTCTTCAATTCCTGCACTTGGTTGCTGAAATCGGCCATTTCCTGTTTAACCGGAGCTTCCACAAACCGCGAAAGCTCTTCTTGTCGGACTCCCACGGCACTTAGTTGTTTCTGGCTGAAAGCCTGGACAGGAAGGAGGCGGCGGATGTCGTCCTCGGAACAGGCTCCGAATTCGCCACCACCGATCTTGAGAAGAATCTCGTTCTTACGCGAGTTCCGCTGAACTACATGTCGCACGCCGTTTATCTCCAGCGTTACGGTGACAACGGCGTCGAACTTGAGCAAGGTCTTCGCAATGAGACTCTGCCGCTTCTTGTGATAGTCCGGCAATTCGTCTTCCGGCGAAGCACTCGGCGGCTGATCGCAAAGAGCCCAGCGGACGTATTCCAAGATGGTCGACTTGCCCGTACCACGTCCCCCGATAATGCAGTTGTATTGAGGATTCAACGCAAGCTGAAATGGCCCCAAGAACTTACTGTTCGACACTTGAACCGATTCGATGGTCGTAGACGGTATTCGTGGCTCGGTTTGGGAAATACGTGTGTCCGGTGCGAGGCACGCTTGACGCAGAGCCTCCGCCGTGGGAACGGCCCACTTAACCCACGTGATGTGCGTACCAAGGTCGCGGAAATCGTCGCTCCGGTTGTCCGATGTCTGAAACAAACCCAGCCGTTTCAGTCCCCATTCCTTGTTCTTGCCAGCTACGATTCCGGCATTGCCCTTGCCAAGTTTCTCAAGCGACCCGTCCACGTATCCGCCAACGCAGGGCATCGACTTGTAGTGTGCCTGAAAGCCCTTTCGCAGGATACTGAAATTGCCGCTCTCCCCGACGTTCGGGAGCACGATAAATTTGTCGCGAAGATACTCAAGCTCATTCAGCTTCTTGTAGATTTCACCGAGGGAGTTCAGGTGTTCCAGCCGTTGTACCGGAGCGTGGCAGGGCTCTGATGGGTCATTCGGGGCAATGCCTAGTGCCGGGTAGATCGACGTGAGGAGGTCAACCGGAAACTCTGCGTCCAGGATAAGAATTGCCTGACATGGGACGCCTAGCGTGAGTTCCATGCCCGGAAACACCACGAGTTGTTCTTCAACGGGAATGGGCTGACCTTGGTCGTCTGTTTCTGTCTTGGCAGCCTGCTTGATGTAAGGAAAGAACGTGAAGTCGTGGTGGTCGGTGATTGCTACCGCGTCAAGCTTTTTTTCGCGACAAGCTTCGACGAAACGCACGGCATAGGCTTTGCGTTCTTCTTCCGTCTGCGGACGCGGTCCGTTCCAATTGGTATCGCGTGGCGTGTGAACCTGGAAGTCGCACTTGTGGAAGTGTGCACCGCGGTCGAGGTACATGATACGCCTTCCTATTTCATCATCTCATCTGTGAAGGTGTCGAAGTTGTTGGCCACGGTGAATTCAACGCCACTCTCTAGGGCCTTGAAGTGCTTCCGCCCGCAGTCGATTTTTGCCTG
>JADHUC010000225.1 GCA_016784735.1 Pirellulaceae bacterium
GTTGCTACGGAAACGAACGCTCGCGCCGTGTTGGGAACTGTCCCGGTGGAATCGGACGGCAGTGCCTACTTCGAGGTTCCGGCCGGCAAATTGGTCTATTTTCAGGCTCTCGACGAACGCGGCATGGCTGTCCAGTCGATGCGATCGGGCACGTACGTGCATCCGGGCGAATCGCTCACGTGCCAAGGATGCCACGAACCGAAGCATCAATCGCCGAATCTGCCGAAGACGGTCCCGTTGGCTCTGCAGCGCGAGCCATCGAAGATCCAGCCCGACGCGGACGGTTCGAATCCGTTCAACTTCCCACGTTTGGTACAGCCGGTGCTGGATCGCCATTGTGTCGAGTGTCATCGACAAGAGAAGGCTCTCGACCTGTCCGGCTTGGTTGCAGATAAACACGGCTGGACACGGTCCTATGCAAACCTAGCCGAAAAGTACGGCTTCTACTTCCACGTGAGCAACGGTTCGATCAACTCGGGAATCCATGGTGGCAGCCGGACCATTGCCGGTCGTTTTGGCGCCCGTGCTTCCCGGTTACTTGAGTACCTGGACGAAACGCATTACGGTGTCGAATTGTCGGAAGAGGATTTTCGTCGTATCGTGCTATGGCTCGACTGTAACTCGGAGTTCTACGGGGCATATTACAACACGGAAGCCCAGGCTCGCGGTGAAACCGTCTATCCGCGTCTGGACTGATGCATCAGGGGAGAGTGTAAATGAGTGGTAACGGCTCGGCTGAAAAACCGGCAACCGTCCGGTGGGGAGTGATCGGATTAGGTTTCTTTGGCGAGGTACACGCGGAAGTTCTGGCAGCCATGCCCGGCATCGAGCTTGCGGCACTCTGTACGCGGCGTCCCGAACGGCTGAAAGAAGTGGCGGATCGCTACAACGTCCCGCGACGTTACACGGACTATCACGAGATGTTGGCTGATCCAGACATAGATGCTGTCAGCGTGGTCACACACTTCTACGACCACCGTGACATCACGGTCGACGCGCTCGCCGCTGGAAAACACGTCCTGTTGGAGAAGCCGATGGCCGGGACGGTCGAGGAATGCGATCGAATCGTCGAAGCGGCGGCCGCCAGCAGCGGCATGTTCATGGTTGGCCACATCTGCCGCTTCGATCCGCGAGTCGCCCTGGCGAAACAAGCGATCGACGAGGGGAAACTCGGGCGAATCGTCTCAATGCACGCTCGGCGGAATCTCTCGACAACCATCGGGAAAATGGTGCTGGACAAGATCTCGGCCCTGGTGGGCGACGGCATCCACGACGCCGATTTGATGCTCTGGTTCAGCCAAGCCAAACCGGTCAGCGTCTACGCTCAAGAGGTCCATCCCGGCACGTGCAAATACGCGGATGCCGGTTGGGCCATGATGCGTCTGGACAACGATGCGGTGGGCGTCGTGGAGTCCGTCTGGCACTTGCCGGAAAACACGCCGTACCAGATCGACGCCCGGATGGAGGTGATTGGCACCGAGGGCGCTTTGTACATCAACTGCGGCGAAGCCGGCTTGGAGATACAAGCCTCCGATGGAATACGTCTGCCCGACACCATGTACTGGCCCAAGATGTTCAGCGGCCGTTTTGGCATATTGCGACAGGAGCTACGGTACTTTGCCGATTGCGTGACACAAGGCCGGCAGCCCGATCACATAACACCCGAAGAATCTCGTGCGGTGGTGGCACTAATGGCCGCCGCAACGCAGTCGTCACAGACCGGGAAGGTGGTGCACTTCTAGGCACTTCCAGGCTCCACGTCGACAGCGATTGTCAATCGCACTGTCCCAGTCGAGAGAAACAAGGGAGATGCGAGAATGAAATACTCATGCAAAATTGTCAAACGTGCTACGATTGTCGCCTGCTTGCTGTCGCTTGCGATTGTCGGACCCGGCTTCGGCGCGGAGAACCGCGTGACACCGACTGTCGATCGACTGGCGGACCTGACGACCGCCGAGCGTCAAGACGAGTTTCCGGCGATTGGCTGTGCGGCTGATGGACAGCTTTGGGTTGCCTGGGTTTCCTGCGACGGCCAGAAGGACGGCGTTGTTGTCAGCCGGCTTGGCGACGTGGGGCCGTCGGCGCCGATAGCTCTCAGCGGTGAAGCCGGCGATTGCTGGCGGCCAGCCATGGAACGCGATGGCTCGGGCAGGTTGTGGGTTACATGGTCACAGAACAACGACGGCAATTGGGATATCTGCGGCAGTTACTTGGCCGGTGACGATTGGAGCAAGGCTATCCGGCTTACGGACAATCCCGGCAACGATATTTGCCAACAGACGGTTACGGATGCCGGCGGCCAGCTTTGGATGGCGTGGCAAGCGGTGGTAGATCAGAACTTCGAGATCTTTGTGGCTCGCTTGTCGCCAGACGGGCTGGACGGAGTGCAGAACGTCTCACGTGACCCCGCCGGCGACTGGGAGCCGGCCCTTGCAGCCGACAGCACCGGCACGGTCTTCGTCGGTTGGGACAGCTACCGCAACGGCAGCTACGACATCCTGGTCAACCGCGTGATCGCCGGAAGACCGACCGATCCGATGCCGGTTGCCGCGTCAGCGGACTACGAGGCTCACGTGTCGCTGGCCGTGGACAAACAAGACCGGCTGTGGGTCGCGTGGGATAATGGCGGCCCGAACTGGGGCCGGCACGGCGACGCCCGCACGCGGTTACACAGCCGACGGTCCGTGCACGTTCGCTGCGTAGACCCAGACCGCATCCGCGTGCCAAAGAAACCGGTGATGTCGGCCCTTCCCGAGGGCATGAGAAAGTTCTGCGAATTGCCGAAGCTCCGGGTCGATGGCTCAGGAAGGTTGTGGTTGTTCATGCGCCATATGCAGAATCTGACTCCACCCGGCTTCCGCAAGGTGGGCGGCCAGTTGCGACCGTACCAAGCGCGAGGCATATGGAATCCGTATGCGATCTGCTGCACGGACGGCGCTTGGTCCAGTCCGGCGAAGCTGCCAGTCAGCAACGGACGAAACGACATGCGTACGGCAATCTGCACAGATGCGGCCGGCGACATCCGCGTCGCTTGGTCCGAAGACGGTCGAAAACCAACACGTGCTGAAGAGCCCGTCAACCATAACGTGCATGCCGCCAGAATCCGCTTGGACGAGGCAGCAGGAAGCGATTTGGACGGCGTCGCGTTGGCTGAGTCTTCCCCGGACACAACGGTCGAGGCTCAGCCTGTGCCCGAGCCGCCCCGCTACGAGTTGACCGTTGGCGACACCAGTTACCGTCTGTTGTACGGTGACACGCATCGCCACACGGACATCTCTCGCTGCGCCATGAACTACGACGGCTCGTTGATGGACACGTATCGTTACGCCATCGACGTGGCCCGTTTGGACTTTCTGGCAATCTCCGATCATGACCAGGATCTCTTGAAGCATCGTTACAGTCGAGACCAGCAAGGTCCGCTCCAGGATTACGCCTGGTGGCGATCTCAGAAGTACTGCGATCTGTTCTACATCAAAGACCGGTTTCTGCCGGTCTACGGGTACGAGCACGGCGGTTCGTACGCCAGGCGGGGTGGCCACAAGAACGTACTCTACGTGGAGCGCGGATTGCCATGCTACGAAGAGGATTCTCCGGAGGAACTGTTTCACGTACTCCGTGACAAAGAGGCAATAGCCATTCCACATCAGTTGGCTGACGGGGGTTCGGCGACGGATTGGGGTAAGTGGAATCCGCATTTCGAGAGGGTCGCCGAGATTTTCCAGGCCCGCGGTTCGTACGAGTATTTCGGCACTCCGCGTCAAGCCCCTGTCGAGCGAAAAAGCAACTACCTGCAGGATGCGTTAGGCAGTGGTGTGCGCATCGGCGTAATTGCCAGTTCCGATCACGGACTGGTACATGGCGCGTACGCGGGCGTCTACGCGCGCGAGTTCACGCGTCGCGGCGTGCTCGAAGGCCTGAAGGCCCGTCGATCGTTCGGAGCGACGGATACCATGATTCTGGACCTCCGCCTGGGAGATAACCTCCTGGGCGAAGAAATCGAGATCGACAACGATCCCACGTTTCAGGTATTTGCTCAAGGCATGCAGAAGCTGAAACTGGTCGAAATCGTGCGTGATGGCGTGATCGTCTACTCGACCAAGCCAGATGCATCCAGCACAAAGTTTCAGTTCACCGACACCGATCTCAAAGCGGGCGATGGAGCCTACTACTACCTTCGCAGCCAGCAAGAGGAAAACGACTGGGCGTGGTCATCGGCGATTTGGGTGCGTCGTCGCGGGTGAGTTCTGACATGATCAGCGGAGCAGTGGTAAGGCATGATACAGCTTCGGCGAATGACGATTGACGATGTATCGCTTGGCATGCGTCTGAAGGAACAGGCCGGGTGGAACCAGATCGAGGCCGATTGGCGGCGTTTTCTCGCTTTGGAGCCGGACGGCTGCTTTGTCGCCGAGTTGGACGGAAAACCCGTGGCCACGACGACGACCTGCGTGTTTGGTTCTGTCGCGTGGATCGCCATGGTCCTGGTGGACAAGCCAGCTCGGCATCAGGGGATCGCTACTCGTTTGGTCGAACACGCAGTGCAGTTTCTCGAAGGTAGAGCCGTGCAGACGGTCCGACTGGACGCTACGCCGCTCGGCAGGCCGGTGTATGAACGGCTGGGCTTTGTTGCGGAGTGTGACCTTGTTCGGCTGCAGGGAACGGCATCGACGTCCCGTTCGGATCAAACCATCGCGTTGAACGTGCCCGACGATTTCAGTGCCGCGGCCGAGTTGGATCGCCAGATTACTGGCACCGACCGGCACCGTTTACTCAAGGCAATGTTCCGCGAGCAGCCCGATGCTGCAAGAGCCGTGCTGGACGGATCGAGAACCATCGGGTATGCGATGCTTCGTGCCGGCTCGCAGGCAACTCAGGTCGGACCGGCGGCGGCGCTGACGACAGACGCGGGCTGCGCACTCATGGATTGGGCCTTTCAGCAATGCGACGGGCAAAGCGTTTTCGTGGATGTCCCGTGCGACAACCAACCGGCAATCGATTGGGCGAATGGCAAAGGCTTGGAGACACAACGGCCGTTCACGCGAATGTATCGCGGTCGCCCGGTGCAAGACCAGGTCGTCCATCTCTGGGCCAGCTCCGGACCAGAGAAAGGCTAGCGAATCGTCGCCATGAGGCTTCAGCGGTAAACTCGGTGCAGCCACAGACTTTCGGACCAATTAGTTGACTTTTGGGTCGCGGGGCGGCGCGGCTTCGCATCGGTCCGTTCTTACGTGCCGCTGACTTGACGGTCTTCTGATCGCTACGATAAAACATGTCTTATCACTCGTCTGGGAAGTCCTTGTCGTAGCCGCTGGTGGATGCGGCGATTTCGTTTCGGTCCTTGGAAACGTCGATCGAGTTTCGTGGGCTAACTGTTGAAGGAGGCAAGCATGAGAAAGACGCTACCGTTGTCACCAATGTTAATGGCCATCGCGATTGGAGTCGTCCTCAGTCCCTGGGACTCGGCGAATGCACAACAGGCCAAGAAGACGCCGGCCGATCTGCTGAAGGAGGCTAAGGCGGTATTCAAGCCGTTACCCGACAAGATGCCTGGCAGCGAGAACGACACCGAGGCCAAGATCGAGCTTGGCAAGAAGTTGTACTTCGAGGAGAAAATCTCGATCAACGGAACGCAGTCCTGCAACAGTTGCCATCGCGTGGACGAGAATCTTGGCGGTGTTGACAACTTGCCCACCTCGAAAGGTGCGGAAGGCAAGTTTGGCGGCCGCAACGCACCAACCACATTGAACGCCGGTTTCCACATCGCGCAGTTTTGGGATGGTCGCGCCCCGGATCTGGCGGCTCAGGCGAAAGGACCGGTTTTGAATCCTATCGAAATGGGCATGCCGGACGAGGCATCGGTGCTCGAACGGCTGAAAGAGGCGGGCTACGCCGACCTGTTCAAGAAGGCATTCCCGGACGCTGAGCAACCGCTGACCTACGACAATTTCGCCGAGGCGGTCGCGGCGTTTGAGCGGACGCTGATTACCTGCGATCGGTTTGACGATTTCCTGAACGGAGACGAAGACGCTTTGAACAAGAGGGAACTGAGCGGTTTGAGAGTCTTCATGAAAGCCGGTTGCGTCGAATGCCACAGCGGTGCATTGCTGGGCGGCGATCGCTACGAGGAAATGGGCGAAGTCGAGGCGTATGCCAACAAGGAGGACGTGGGACGGTTCGAGGTAACCAAGAAGGAAGAAGACAAGTTCGTTTTCAAGGTGCCATCGCTTCGCAACGTAGCGATCACCGGGCCGTATTTCCACGACGGGAAGGCGACGACGCTCGAGGACGCCATCAAGCAGATGGCCACGCTGCAATTGGGCGAAGAACTGAAGGAGCGGCAAGTCAAGACGATTGCGGCATTTCTGGGTGCCTTGACCGACAAGGAGCGTGTCCCGAAGAAACGCAAGAAAGGTGAATAGCACGCTCCCACTGCTCGAAGCAGACGCCATCGGTCGTCGACATCCGGATGGCGACCGGTGGCTACTGCATGACATCACCTGCCGCGTTCACGCAGGCGACCGGATCGCCGTCGTTGGCCCTTCCGGATCAGGAAAGACGCTTCTGCTGCGCGCTCTTGCCCTGTTGGATCCGGTGGACGCCGGTCAGATCCTCTGGAGCGGCGATGCCGTGCGAGGATCGCTCGTCCCCTGTTTTCGCCGTCATTTCGTCTATCTTCACCAGCGGGCAACGTTGCTGGAGGGGACGGTGGAAGAGAACTTCCGCCAGCCGTTTTCGCTGCACATCCATCGCGGCATTGCCTTCAGTCGCGAGCGAGTGGACGCGTGGCTAGAGAGACTGGGCCGAGATGGTTCGTTCCTGGCCAAGAGGCATCTGGATCTGTCCGGTGGTGAGGCCCAGCTAGTGGCGCTGCTGCGCGCCATTCAACTCGATCCACACGTGCTGCTTCTGGACGAGCCGACAGCGGCTTTGGACCAAGAAGCCACCGGCGCCGTCGAGCAACTTGTCGAGATGTGGTATGCAGAAAGACCAGACGAACGGGCAACCGTGTGGGTCAGCCACGACCGCGAGCAAGCCGGACGCGTAGGTCGCGAAACCCTGCTCATCCACGACGGACAACTTGAAGAAAGGTAGTGCTTTCATGGTGTGGTGCTGACCGTTGGAGTTCACGCTTTAGCGTGCCGGAACTTCTCTTAGCCGTGAGAAAGCACGCTAAAGCGTGAACTCCAACGGGGCACGCCCGCCGCGATCGGCTGAAGTGATACCCGGAAAGAACTTGACATGAACGATACGCCGTACGTCGAATTGACGAACCTACAGGTTGGGCTGGCCGCCCTGTTGATTGTCGTCAACGGGCTGATCTCCTTGACGCTGCGCCTGGGCATGGAACGGACATTGGCCATCGCGGGCGTGCGGACGATCGTCCAATTGACATTGATTGGAATGGTGCTGGAATGGGTATTCCGCGTGGAACATCTGATCGTGGTCCTCGCACTGTTGTGCGTGATGACACTGGTGGCCGCGATTACGGCGACTCAGCGAACGCGTCGCCGGTATCCGGGGCTTTGGTGGGACACGATCGTGTCGATTTGGGCCAGTTCCTGGCTGGTGACGGCATTCGTTTTGTTTGCCGTTGTACAGGATACGGACAAGTGGTGGCAGCCCCAGTACGCAATCCCGCTGTTGGGCATGGTCCTGGGCAATACGCTTAACGGAATCTCACTCGGGCAGAACGCCTTGACTGAAGCCCTGATTGCACAACGCGACCAGTTGGAAACGTTGCTGGCGCTCGGTGCAACTCGATGGGAAGCGGCGCGAGGTCCGATTCAGCAGGCCGTCCGAACCGGAACAATTCCGATCATCAACTCCATGATGGTCGTCGGCCTGGTTAGCTTGCCGGGCATGATGACGGGGCAGATTCTGGCGGGGGCCGAGCCGATTGAAGCGGTCAAATATCAGATCGTGATTATGTTCTTGATCGCATCGGGAACGGCCCTGGGTACCGTCGGCGTGGTGCTGTTAGGGTTTCGACGCCTGTTCAACAGCGACCACCAATTCCGCTATTCCCGCCTTACCACTCGCTAGTGTCTACGTGGGGCACGTTTCCAACGTGCCTATTAGAAGCCCCAAAAGACCTATTGCTGTGCCACGCGCCACCGCGTCCTGAAGAGCCACATCATGGTCAACACCAGTCCCGTGATCAGGCCGACACTGAATAGGCTGTAGTTAAGCAGCAATTGCATGTTCCCCTGGGCCGCCACGCCAGAGCTTTCCGTGGCTATCTCGACGTCAAGTGGAACGGCAAATGTGGCGGCAAAGGGACTGGTCAAACCGGCATGAACCACATAGGGCGTGGCTTGGTGATTTGCAAAGAACACTTCTGCAAAAAAACGAGCTGCCAGTGGGGCGCAAAACAGAACGATGATGACCAAGTAGCTTGTCATCAGACTGACGGACGTCTTGCGAAACACGACCGAGCAGAAAAGCGCCAGCACCGCGGTCGTCAGGCACGTCACCAGCACGATGCCTATGTAGCCAAACACGGCAAGCAAGTTCGTCCAATAGCTAGATACCATCAGACACGCCAGCAGCACCGGCCACAGCAGAAATGTTGTCAAAACGCTGGATACACGCAGCCCCGCAATCAGCTTGCCCCAAAGGATCTGCCACGGTGTAATCGTGGTTGTCAGCAGCAAGTCCAACGTCTGCCGTTCACGTTCGCTGGTCACGGCGCCAGCCGAGAAGACGGGGCCCACCAGCATGTTGAACAGAACGACGTAGCTAATGTACCACGGTGCGTACTTCGGCGCGATATAAAGACACGCTGCCATCAGTGGAATGGCCAGCAACATGCTCACCTGGATCACCACGCGCAGCATCAGCGTGCCCTGGCTGAAGATCTCGCTGCGGATTTCCTTGTCGTAAACCGGATTGGATCCATCGGGCAGCAGGAAATCTCGCTTGCCCGGTGCAAACAACTTGTCCGGGAATTGGTCACGCTGGATCACCAAGCCAACTGCCTCCTTGGCCTCCTGTTCCAGATCTACCACTTCTTTGCCCTCGCTGCCCATGTCCGGAGGATGAAGCATCCGGGCGCTCGTGTTGGCAAACAACGCAATGCAAATGGCCACGCCGACCCCCGGCACGACCGTCAGCGTCATGTACAGACGAAGGTGTCCCAGGCCAGATGACCAGTACCAGAACAGCACGGCAGTCAAGGCCAGTGGCAGGATCAGCAGGTAGGAGACGACCAGCGATGCCGCGGTACGATTGAAGTAGCTGCTGCAAGCGACGCTGATCGCCCCGAACGTGATAACGGAAACGATCAGCGCCAAGTACGCGGCCAACAGTTCCCACAACGACACGCCACCCAACGGCAGACAAAGCATTACGATTGGCAGCGAGGCAAAGATCAACACAGCCAGATGCGCCAATGACGCGACCAGCTTGCCCAGCACAATCGCTCCGGGTCGCAACGGGCTGGCCAAGAGCATTTCATACGTCTTGCGTTCCTTTTCCCCCGTGATTGCACTCGCGGCAAAACTCGGAGCCATCAGCGAAGCCAGCATGTACTGTCCGAGAAAGAACAGATCCACCAGACTCTTGGCTGCCTCCGGGTTACCCGTCAAATCCAGACGCACATCCTGCGGCCAGGCGAAATACACCAGTGTCGCCAGCAGCGCCTGGTACAGGAAAAGCAGTACGAACGCCCTCGGCGTTCTCAGATTGACCAGCAACTCGCGTTGTAGGACGGGGTTTTCGAAAACGTACATGCGAGGTACCGCTTCCCTTCAGACTCCCTGCCGGTCCAATTCAGCGAACAGATCGGCCAAGGCTAGGGTGAACCCCGGCAATACATCGCCACCATCCAGCGTCTGTGTCTCGTTCAGCACGTGGGATCGATCCAGGCCTTCGTACACTATCACCGTACGAGTGCCTGGATCTACTTCCCAAACCAGGGTCGTACCCGCCGAAAAGTAATCCTGTCGTCTCCGCGCCATTTCGTCGGCAGTGTTACCCTCGCTCAGCACCTCAACTGCCAAGTCGGGAGTCAGGCACGGCACAGCCTCCTTCGGAACTCGCCCATCCGGAATCCGCTTCCACGAAATGAACGCTACATCGGGAATCCGCACCAGGCCCGGTACTAGACGCAGCATCCCGGCTTCGCCACTCACCACACCCAGATTACGAGGAATCACAAACTCGCGCAAATACGAAGACAGAGCGATCGCCAGCAACGACTCGCGGAATCCCATGACTTTCTCCACCAAGACACCGTCGACGAGTTCGCATCGCCGTTTCTCACGCCGCTGGATTTCTACCACATCCTGCTCGGTGGCTCGGCCAGGAGGTGGTGGCATAAGAACGCGACTTGGCGGAATTCCCCCCAACCGTTCCACTAGATCGCCCATTGCCAACTCCTTAATCTTGCTCCAACCTATGCTATCTTCGCACGCTGGGGGGTAAATAACAAGCCGCGAAATCGCCAGACGTGTGACCGGCATTCCCTGCGAGCCGGCAAGTTGGTTATCCTGGTGAAGGACTTCCGCAAGACACCTGCCCTTGGGATTACATCGGCATGACGGCAACACACGAACTGCGACAACGGAAACAGCGATTTCGACAGATGGCCTTCGCCAAGCGTCAATCGCAAGAAGACAAGGATTCATTGAGCCATCGGATCATGGCGCGGTTGATGGCCCTGCCCGAGTATCAGCACGCTGAAACGGTGATGTTCTATGTCGATGTGCGAAGCGAAGTGCGCACTCGTTCAGCGCTCGAGGCGGCTTTGGACAGCGGGAAACGGATCGTTGTGCCGTACTGTGCCGGAGATGACCTGGGGCTATTCCACCTGGAGGCGATGGACGAACTGGAAATCAGAACGTTTGGAATCTTGGAGCCATGCGACCGGCTGCGCGCCCTACCTGAAAAGAAGGTCAACGCGACAGAGCTAGACCTGATTCTAGTACCGGGCGTTGCATTCGACCGCCGAGGCGGTCGTTTGGGCCACGGCAGGGGTTACTACGACAGACTGCTGCGAGACGCTCGCCTCGATACGCCGCTGGTGGCGTTGGCTTTCGAGTGCCAGCTTTTTCCTGAAATTCCGACCGAGGAACACGATGTGTTCATGGACAAGGTCATCACGGAAAACGAGATCTGCGACAACTGCCGGGGGCGTGCCGGATTCAATTCGAAGAGCCCCGAACCGGACGTGAGCCCCGAGATCTAGCCGCCTATGTATCGCGCGGGGTCTTCGAGACCGTTCTCCGCAAAACCGCGTAGCCTCAGCAGGCACGCGTCGCACTCGCCACATGCGGCACCGTCAGGCGATGGATCGTAGCAACTGGTCGTTAATGCGTAGTCAACGCCCAAGTCCAGGCCTCGTCGGATGATCTGTGCCTTCGTCAAGTTGATTAGCGGCGCGTGGATCTTGACCGGCTGCTTGCCCTCGACGGCCGCCTTGGTGGCCAGGTTGGCCATTCGCTCGAATGCTTCAATATACTCGGGCCGGCAGTCGGGATAGCCGCTGTAGTCCAATGCGTTCACTCCGATGAAGATGTCGCCGGCATCCAACGTCTCGGCCCACGCCAAGGCCAAAGAAAGAAACACGGTGTTGCGGGCCGGCACGTAGGTGACCGGGATGTCGTCCCCCATCTCCTCCACAGAACGTTTCTTTGGCACGTCGATGGCATCGGTCAGCGCCGATCCGCCGAATTGCTGGAGGTCTATTTCAACGACGATGTGCTCTCGCACGCCCATCGTCTCTGCGACGCGCTCCGCCGCGGCGATTTCCGTCCCGTGACGCTGCCCGTAGCGGAAGCTAATCCCGTAGACCCCGAACCCTTCGCGCTCTGCAATTGCCACACAGGTTGAGGAGTCCAAGCCACCACTTATAAGTACAACTGCTCTGCTCTCACCGCCCGTAGCCACAATCAGCTCCTTTCACGGCTCGCCACCAGCGCGCGAGGCCGGGCCGCGACCTGTCAACCTAAAGGTATAAATACCATGGAGTTACGCCCAGGAGAATTCGTCGGATATCCGGCGGCGGCTCGTTGACACTTATATTATCGAATCACAATATCAGCATAAGTTGATGTGTTATGAATCCTTCATCCACACGGTTGATGCTCCCAAGTTGATCAAGTTGAAACTCGATCGGCCGAAGCACTCGAAGATCCTGCCTGCCCTGACGGCCTAAGAGAATCCGCAAGACACCTGAACCAGGATACAACGCGACCATCGCTTTTGAATTCTAACAGGCGTTCGAAGTTGTTGTCAGCACTCTGGCAGCAGCCTTCACTTCACTTCAGCACGGAGAATTCTCTATGAAGTGCCAGGGTAATCCACTCAGCCGCCGAGGGTTTCTGACCGTTGGTGCAGTTGGGGGATTGGGGCTGAACCTTGCAGGTTTGCTCCAATTGAGGCAGGCGAAAGCCGAGTTGAAGAACTACGACTTCATACCGGCCAAAGCCGACAGCGTCATTCATGTTTTTCTGCCCGGCGGAATGGCTCACCAAGAGTCATTCGATCCGAAACCGTATTCGCCGATCGAATATCGCGGCGAAATGGGAACGATCAAGACAAACACGGGGGAGGTCGTCAGCGAGACGATCCCACAATTGGCCAAGATTGCCGATCGCTTTGCGATCATCCGCTCGATGACGCACGGCGAGGCGGCGCACGAACGCGGCACGCACAACATGTTTACGGGCTACAAGCCCAGCCCCGCGCTGCAGTACCCGAGCTTTGGCAGCGTGATCAGTCACGAGTACGGGCCGAGGCACAGTCTGCCGCCTTACGTTTGCATTCCCAATCAGCCGAACATCTACGCGGGCCCTGGGTACCTGAGTTCGTCGTACGCGGCCTTCAGCCTTGGGGCGGACCCGGCATCTGGCGGATTCAAGGTCCGCGACCTGAACCTGCCCGGTGGGGTAACGGACGATCGCTTCGCTCGCCGTCGTTCCGCTTTGGAAGCCGTCAACGATTACTTTGCCGAGAAGGACAAATCGGACAACGTGGGCGCGATGAACACCTTTTATGAACGGGCCTACAGCGTGATCAGTTCGCAGAAGGCCCGCGAAGCGTTCGACATCGAGAAGGAGGACGCCAAACTCCGAGACCGCTACGGACGAAACCAGGCCGGCCAACGCATGATCATGGCTCGTCGCCTGGTGGAAGCCGGCGTGCGAATGGTGACTTTGACCTACGGCGGTTGGGACATGCACACCGCTGTGACGCCCGGTATGAAACGTCAGATGCCACCCTTGGACCAGGCATTGGCGACGCTGCTGCTGGACCTGGAACAGCGTGGTTTGCTCGAACGCACTCTGGTCATGGTTTCCAGTGAATTTGGTCGTACGCCCAAGATCAACCAGAATGCCGGCCGCGATCACTGGCCAAAGGTGTTCAGCGTGATGTTGGCCGGCGGTGGTATTGCAGGTGGCACGATCCATGGCACTTCGAACGCAACCGCGTCGGAGCCCGACCTGGACGCCGTGGGTCCAGCCGACCTGGGAACCACAATGTATCACCAGTTGGGCATCATCGCCGACAAGGAATTGATGGCACCCGGAGGTCGCCCTATCGAGATCGTCAAGGGTGGCAAGGTTGTCAAGCCATTGGTCGCTTAGACGCTTCGCTTTCCACAGGGAGCCTGAGAGTTGCGTAGTCCTAAGTGAAACGGGGCTCTCGGCTCTTCCCTGATTGTGATATACGCCGCATAGCAAATGTTGGGAACGCCACGGACGGCGTTCTCTGCAACATTCCTTGTTCACTAACGCCAACCGCATCCCTGGCGAGGTTTCTATGAGCCGTCACCAATTGCACATTGCACTATTGATTCTGTCCCCTGTCATTTGTCCGGCGAGCGTCTACGCGTCGGCCCCCTCGTTGAGCGGCGTGACGCCATACGGGTTTCAGCGCGGAACCGAGGTCGAAGCCAGCTTCACGGGGGCTCGACTGACTGACGCCCAGGAGTTCATGTTCTATTCACCGGGCATCAAGGTGGTGGAATTGAAGGCCGAGCGCGACAATTTGGTGAAAGCCAAGTTGGCCCTTGCCCCCGAATGCCGCATTGGCATTCACGCCGTTCGTTTGCGTACCGCGAGTGGAGTCAGCAACCTACGCACGTTCACCGTTGGATCTTTGCCCGAGGTTGCCGAGAAGGAACCAAACAACGATTTCGATGCGCCCCAAAGCGTGCCATTCGGCTCGACGGTCAGCGGAGTCGTTCAGTCTGAGGACGTGGATCACTTTATCGTCGAGGCCAAGAAAGGCGATCGGATCGTCGCAGAGTTAGAAGGTATTCGTTTGGGTTACACCTTCTTCGATCCATACCTAGCGATTCTGAATTCCGAACGATTCGAGCTGGCCCGAAGCGACGATGCCGCCTTATTGCGGCAGGACTGTTTGTGCGCCGTTGTGGCCCCGAAGGATGGCAACTATATCGTACAGGTACGCGAAAGCGCGTATGGCGGCAACGGGTCATGCAAGTATCGACTCCATGTCGGGCGATTTCCACGACCCACGGCCGTGCTGCCGGCGGGCGGCAGGCCCGGCGAGACGCTGACGGTTCGATGGATCGGCGACGCGGCCGTCGAATGGACGGAACAGGTCACCTTGCCCAGTCTGGAGACCCTTGAGCATGACCTGTTTGCCCAGGACCAAACCGGCATCGCCCCATCGCCGAACGTGATACGTGTCGCCGACCTTGCGAACGCAATCGAGGTCGAGCCCAACGACGCTCGCGACCAAGCCAGCCCCGCGAGTGCCCCTGGCGCGCTGAACGGCGTGATCGAGAAGCCTGGGGACACTGACCACTTCAAGTTCGCCGCCAAGAAAGGGCAGCGGTTTGACATTCGCGTGTACGCTCGAAACGTTCTCCGGTCGCCCTTGGATTCAGTGCTGGTCGTACGGCGAGCCAATGGCGCCGGTGTCGGCAGCAACGACGACTCCGGCGGGCCGGATAGCTATTATTTGTTCACTGCACCGGCCGACGAAGAATACACTGTCGAGATCTACGATCACCTGCGCGCAGGTGGGCCGGACTACGCATATCGCGTCGAAATCGCGCCGGTCAAACAATCCTTGACCATAACGCTGCCTGAGCGCGAACGGTATGTATCGACTACGCTATCTGTAGCGCGTGGAAATCGAATGGCGTTGATGATTAACGCGGCACGAGCCAACTGGGGCGGAGAATTGGACGTTTCGGTCGAAGGACTTCCCGAAGGCAGTTCAATGCAAACCTTGACGATGCCGGCGAATCGAACGACCATTCCCGTCTTGTTCAGTGCCGCCGCGGACGCGCCGGTCGGTGGAACGTTGACCGACGTCGTGGGACGGCCGGTTGACAAGAATCTGAGTATTGTGGGACATCTGAATCAGCGGACCATGCTGGTCCGGGGCCAAAACAACCGCGATGTATGGGGCCACGATGCAGACCGCATGGCGGCGGTTGTCACGGAAGAACTGCCGTTCCAGTTGGACATTGTCCAACCCAAGGCTCCGGTTGCCCGGCAAGGCTCAAAGGAACTCAAGGTTGTCGCGAAGCGCAAAGAGGGCTTCAATCAAGCAATCGCCATCCGGTTGTTGTACAACCCGCCCGGCATCGGTTCATCGGGTTCGATCTCCATTCCCGCCGACAAGAACGAAGCCGTGATTCCACTGACAGCCAACGGGAACGCCGCCATTGGCACTTGGCCGATCATCGTCACCGGCAGTACGAACGTAGGCGGTGGGCGTGTCGAGGCGGCAACTCAAATGGCCGATTTGACAATCTCGGATTCGTTCTTCGGCTTCGCGTTCGAGAAAACGGCCGCGGAACTGGGCCAGGAGACCGAATTGGTGGTCAACATCGAGAACAAGATCCCCTTCGATGGCGAAGCCGAAGTCCGGCTACTGGGGCTGCCGGCCAATACCTCCACCAAACCGGAACCGGTAAAGATCACGAAAGAGACCACGCAGATCGTCTTTCCCATCAAGGTGGAAGAAAAAGCGCGTCCCGCAACCTACAAATCGCTGGTCTGCCGGGCGGTGATCATGCAGAACGAAGAACCCATCACTCACACGCTGGGAGCCGGCGAATTGCGTGTCGACAAGCCGCTGCCGCCCAAGGTGGCGGCGCCAAAACCGGAGGCCAAGCCCCAGCCGAAGCCGAAACCGGCGCCGGCTCAGGCACCGCCCAAAAAGCGCCTGAGCCGACTGGAATTACTACGTCTAGAGAAGATGAAACAACAAGGCGAGCAGTAGGACGAGCTTCACCAAAGGGAGATTCGCGCACGTCGAATCTAACGCGGCGTCGTCACGCCGAGCCTGTCCCGTGGATGCCGCCAATTACGGAGGACGAAATCGTGAAGGTGCGACTTTCATTGGTTGCTGCGATTGTCTTAAGCTTTGCGGGCGCCGCGTTGGGTGCCACGATCACCAGGATTGATGTCTACCCGCCGGACATCGACCTGAACACAAACCGCGATTACCAGAAGTTCATTGTTCTCGGCACGCGCGACGACGGCGTGACGGTGGATGTGACCGCCGAGGCGGCTGTCAAGCTGCTGGACGATCAGTACGCTCGATTGGAAGGCCACACGCTTTACCCCGTGGCCGACGGCGAGACAAAGTTGGAAATCGAATGTCAGGGCCAGAAGGCCGCGGCTTCGGTCGCCGTTCGAGACGCATCGGCCGATCGGGCGATCAGTTTTCACTTGGACGTGATGCCCGTTTTCATGCGTTCCGGTTGCAACGTGGGCAGTTGTCATGGTTCGGCTCGGGGCAAAGACGGCTTCCGCTTGTCGTTGTTTGGCTTCGATCCCAAGGGCGATTACTATCGCGTCACTCGCGAAGAGAGCGTCCGGCGCATCAATCTGGCCGTACCGGAAGCCAGCCTGCTTATCGAAAAGATGACCGGCGCGGTACCGCACACCGGTGGTAAGCTCTTTGACACGGACAGCCAGTATTACGCGACGCTGCTGCGTTGGCTTGAGGCCGGCGTGCCGCTGGACGAAGGCGAGCCCCCGCACGTGACAGAACTGGACATCTACCCGCCCAAGGCGGTGATTGAAGGCGAGGGGACAACGCAGCAATTCGTCGCCCGTGCGCACTACAGCGACGGCACAGATCGGGACGTGACCGATCTGACGGTCTTCCTGACCAGCAACGACAACTCGGCTCCAATCGACAAAAACGGCATGGTCACGGCGGCTGCTCGCGGCGAAGCGTTTGTGATGGGGCGATTCGAAACGAAGACGGTTGGAAGCCAGGTCCTGGTTCTGCCCAAGGATCTGAACTACACGTCACCCGAAGTCCCGGGCAACTACATCGACCAGTTAGTGGGCGCGAAGCTGATGAAGCTGCGTATTTTGCCCAGCGGGATTTGCAGTGACGAAGAGTTTCTCCGTCGCGCGACGCTTGACATCACGGGCACGTTGCCGACCGAAGAGGAATACCATGCTTTCATGTCCGAAACCGATCCACAGAAACGATCGAAGCTGGTCGACCGGTTGCTGGACCGAAAGGAGTTTTCTGAAATCTGGGCTATGAAGTGGTCCGAGTTGTTGATGGTCAAGTCCAGCAACCAAGTCAGCTACAAGTCGATGTTCCTGTACAGCAACTGGCTGACGGACAAAATCGCCAATAACGTGCCGCTGGACGAGATGGTTCGCCAGCTACTGAGCGCATCCGGCGGAACGTTCAAGAGCCCGGCCACGAACTTCTACCAGATCGAACGCGACACGCTGAAGACGGCCGAGAACGTGGCTCAGGTATTCATGGGTTTCCGGACCCAGTGCGCACAATGCCACAATCACCCGTTCGACCGCTGGACTATGAACGATTACTACAGCTTTGCCGCCTTTTTCTCGCAGATTGGCCGCAAGGCGGGCGAGGACTACCGCGAGACCATCGTTTTCAACCGCGGCAGCGGCGACGTGCGTCATCCGGTGGGCAATCGCGTCATGGCCCCAAAGTTCCTGGGCGGTGACACTCCGGACGTGGCTGGCAAGGACCGCCGTGCCGCGATGGCCGAATGGCTCACATCGCCCGAGAATCCTTACTTTGCCACGAACGTTGCCAACCGAGTGTGGGCAACCTTTTTCGGCATCGGCATCGTCGAGCCCGTGGATGACGTGCGTGTGAGCAATCCGCCCAGCAATCCCGAATTGTTCGAGGAACTGGGACGGAAACTCGTGGAGTACAAGTACGATTTCAAGCAACTGGTGCGAGACATCTGCAATTCGCAGGCCTACCAGCGCAGCTTCCAACGCAACGAGAGTAACGAGGGCGACAGTCGCAACTTTGCCTTCGCCAACGTACGGCGGATCCCTGCCGAACAGTTATTGGATTGCATAGGTCGAGTGACGGATACCAAGGAGAAGTTCCGCGGCCTGCCGCTCGGGGCGCGCGCGGTGCAAATCGCGGACGGCAACACGTCGACGTATTTCCTTACTACATTCGGTCGATCGAAACGGGAGACGGTGTGTGCGTGCGAAGCCACTACCGATCCGTCGCTTTCCCAGGCATTGCACACGCTGAACGGCGCTACCGTACACGGAAAGGTCACGCAAGGTGGTGTGGTGAAGAAGTTGCTCGATCAGGGCCTGACGCCAGAGAAAGTGATCGAGTCCCTCTATATCCGCTGCCTTGCACGCAACCCCACGGCAAGCGAACTCGAGCGACTGACGTCGGTCGTTGCGGAGAGCGAAAACCCGCAGGCCGGCTTGGAGGACGTTTTCTGGGCTGTGTTGAATTCACGGGAGTTTCTATTCAATCACTAGGTCGGGGTCACATGATGAGTTGCACTAGCCACTTTGTATGGACTTTGTTCAGGCGAGGCCGTGCCCTTGCGGGCACGGCCATCGTAGCCGTGACGTTATCTCTGCTGCAAGTTAGCCCAATCGTGGCCGCGGAGGCCAAACCGGCGGGCGACGCGCCCACCAAGATCACCTTCGACGAACACGTCCGTCCCATCCTCCGGGAAAACTGTGCCTTCTGCCACAGCCAGGACGACAAAGAGGCTGGTCTGGCCGCGGACAGCTTTGCCGGCCTGATGGAAGGTGGCAGCAGCGGCAAGGTGGTTGTTCCGGGCGACGTGGATGGGTCGCGTCTGTGGGCCTTAGTCAGCCACAAAGAAGAACCCAACATGCCGCCCGACGAGGACAAATTGCCCGACGCCCAGTTGGACATCATCCGAAAATGGATCGAAGGCGGCGCGTTGGAAAACGCGGGATCGAAGGCGGTAATCAAGAAGAAGACCTCGCTGGCGCTGGCTGCCCCAACCGGTACCGGCCGCCCCGAGAATCCTGCGATGCCTGAAGGGCTGGGAAAAGCTCCCGTTGTACACACATCGCGAGCCGGGGCCGTGACTGCGGTCGCGTCCAGTCCGTGGTCGCCTGTTGTTGCCGTGGCAGGTCAGAAGCAGATCGTGCTCTACCATTCGGACACTGGCGAGTTGCTGGGAGTACTGCCATTCGAGGAAGGCATACCATACGTACTCCGGTTCAGTCGAAACGGATCGCTGCTGATGGCCGCCGGTGGTCGCGGTGCTCATTCGGGTTGTGCCGTTCTGTACGACGTCAAAACGGGCCGCCGATTGACGAAAGTCGGCGACGAGTTGGACGTGGTGCTGGCAGCAGACATCAACGACGACCAAACGCGAGTCGCAATGGCCGGGCCGCAGAAGACGGTGCGCATCTACTCGACCGAAACGGGCGAAGTGCTCCACCAAATCAAAAAACACACAGATTGGGTCTACGCGATTCGGTACAGTCCGGACGGGGTTTTGCTGGCAACGGCGGATCGTTCAAACGGCCTGTTTGTCTGGGAGGCCGACACGGCCCGCCAGTACTTGGACTTGCGTGGGCATCGAGGCGCGGTGACCGACGTAAGCTGGCGTCCGGATTCGAATGTGCTGGCCAGTGCCAGTATGGACGGATCGGTGAAACTGTGGGAGATGAATGACGGCAAGAACATCAAGAGCTGGAATGCCCATGGAGGCGGCGCTATGTGCGTCGATTACACACACGACGGCCGCATCGTGACTGCGGGTCGCGACAAGACAGCAAAGGCATGGAACGGCGACGGACAACTGCAAAAACAGTTTCCGGGGTTCCCAGAGATCGCTCTGAAGGCAACGTTTTCGCATGACGGCAAACGAGTGTTGGCCGGCGATTGGTCGGGGCAAGTCCGACTGTGGGAAGCGGCCGATGCAACGCAGGTCGCCGAGTTGTCCCCGAATCCGCCGGCCGATCAAGGTCCCACCAACAAGGTCGCGGTGGGCGGCCGTTCTTGAGGCGGCCTTGCACGCGCCTCGACCGACCGTGCTCTTGGGTCGTACCAGCTATCAATCGTTAGTCACGGGTGAGGTCATTTCGATCTGCTGGGACTGCCATCCGTCGCATTGAGGGCGAAACAAAGGCACGCGTTGCGGGCGTCGCGTTCAGAAAGATCACTCCCGCATTGATCTGGCCCATGAA
>JADHUC010000226.1 GCA_016784735.1 Pirellulaceae bacterium
ATTCCTGACGCTCGGGCGTTTCCTCACCCTCCGCTTGGCCTTTTCCTTCCAACTCGGCCACAGTCTCTGCGTCGTCACCATCGGCCTTGTCGATTTGAGCGTCTGACTCATCAGTGATCGCCTGACTCTCGCCATTACCGCTGGCGTCGACGGTTGACATCTCAGTGGGAACCAGCGAAGCCACGATGGAAAGGACGCCGATGACTAACCCGTAAAGCACGATAGCCGGGAGCGCCGAGCCAAGGTTGATGAAAAGCCCTGCGACAATCGAACTGCCAACCTTTCTCCAGCCACGCTTGAAGTCAGCGAGTTCCACCGGACGCCCGCGTAATGCAGTAAGGGCACAGCAGTAAAGGCCACAGTAGATCGGTCCCAGGAGGAAGAAGCTCGGTACGCAACAGCAGAAAACGGATGCAACCGCGATCGCAGCGGCAACGAGTGTTGGCTTGATCCACTCCTGCCAGTGATCCAGGTAGTTGGAGAACCCACGCTTGACGTGGTCTCCAATGCGGTTGGCCGATTTCCGGGATGGTGTTTCAGCCTCGGACATCGAACTATCCTCTAGCGGGTAGTGTGTGAACAGTGTGTTGCTGGCTTACTGGCCACGAAGTAGTGATACCATTTGAAATTCGATTCTTCGCGTTTGGCACGCGAGTTGGCCATTATTCACGCAACGTTAGAGGCGGAGGATTTGCTGATGCGAATTAACGCTTCTTCCCACTTCTTCCGCGTTTCCCCCGAATATCCAACTGCTACAACATACTTCGGCCGTAATCTTAGCGGACCCAGGAAGTAATGCGGTGGCAAGTCAATCAGAATGACGGAACGCCAAGAGTGCAAACGCCCTCCACCTATCAGTCGCAGATCAATCGCTCGGCCCCTGTGGAGATGGCATTCGCTGACCTTGGCAGTTATCGTTCGGTGCCCATGCGTTACGACAATCTGATCCGCTCGCAATTCAACTGTGGGCAGGTGGGCCTTCGCCACATGATGTTGGAGGAGTATTAGGCCGAGGAGGATCGGAAAGCCACCACCTGCGAAGAGCGCGAATATTCCAAGCGCCATTGGCCATCCTTCCCTGAGCGCAAGGAGCCCCACCAGAATAGAGAAGAGAAGGACTCCGGTCCCGTGGATGATCATAGAGTTCTTCCAGCTCGCCGACACCACCGATTCCGGAACACGCTCGACCAAGGAAGGGCTGGAATGTGCGTTGAGGTCAGACATTTCGATAACCGACTGCTGTCGCTTAACGGGTTATCGGCCGAACTCCTTCCATCCTACCACCCACGAGACGCTGGGGGAAGTTCGCTTGCTTGAACCTGCCTACTTGCCAGATGGATCTGCGGCCACGCGAAAGCCCAGGTCGTCGCGGTACGTCGGCTCGATCCTGTAGCGGAACGACGACCGGCAGTACCAGACGGGGAAGCTCCAGCCCCCGCCCCGGTACACTCGGGTCGTGGCTTGCGAAGGTCCTCTCGGATTGGTCACATGCTCAGCGGGATACTCCCCGTACCAGTCCTGGCACCATTCCCACACATTGCCGTGCATGTCGTAGAGCCCCCAGGGATTCGGCTTCTTCTCTCCTGCCGGATGCGTTTTCACGTCGGAGTTGTCGTTATACCACGCGTACTCTCCAAGGCTTTCCTCGTCATCCCCAAAACTGTATGCGGTCGTCGTCCCCGCCCGGCAAGCGTATTCCCACTCGGCCTCGGTCGGCAAGCGATACGTCTTCCCTTCCTTGGCCGATAGTTTCTTGCAGAACTCCACAGCGTCGTCCCAAGACACCGTCTCCACTGGGTTACCGGCACCTTTGAACTCGCTTGGATTCTCCCCGATCACCTTCTCGTACTGCTGCTGCGTGACCTCGTGTACACCCAGGTAGAACGGCTTGGTAATCCGAACCTTGTGTTGCGGTTTCTCGTCGTTGTCTGCATCACGATCCGAGTCGGGCGACCCCATCATAAACTCACCAGCGGCAATCAGCACCAGCTTCATGCCGATGCTGTTGGTGATTTCGACTGGCAATCCCTTTTGTGCAGCGACAGCCTCTTTCGCAGCTTTCGGTAGCTCCGTAAGATCCGGTTCGCTGACTTCCGCTTTGGGTTCTTCCGCCGCTGGCTTTGGTTTCCCCACAACCGGCTGCGGCTTCTCCCCGCAGGCAATCATGCCACACACCAGCAGCAACGAAACGGGCATCAACCACGCCTTCTTTGACTTCATGGCACGGTCTCCAATCGCTGGCCCCGATCACTCGTGTTCAGCCATTGTACCAACGCCGAAGCGTCGTCACATGAAGCTGCAGCCGCCATCCACGCCGATGAAAGCCCCAACGCGGATTTCGCCTCGACGATGTTGCAGGGCCGATAAGGCGATTTTCGGTACGGATGGCGCAATTTGCGGCCACCCGGTGTTGGACGCATTGGAACCGTTCACGAATCGCCGTGATAGTGCAGCGAGATGTTGATCAGATCCAGTTCTCCATCTCGAAAACGCAACCAGTACTTGCGCCAATCGCCTTTTCGCCGGTTGTACGTATGCCACACAATGTCATCCCCCTCCTCAACTTCCTCTGGTTCGCCCAAGATGGATTTTGAGGTTGTTGGGGTACAGCCAATCGTGAGTCCATGAGGCACAACCTTCATGAACTCGCTGGTACCATTGGGGAGATCGCTCTTCTCGAATATCACGGCCTCGAATTGGTCCGACTCAACGTTGTCGGGAGCGGCATAGAGGAACCCGATGCCGTCGTATTGGAGTAGATAGCTGTGTTTCAGCGAACGTCGCTTTCCGATTGGATCACCCAGTCGCTTCCGAACGTAACTCGGCGTCCATTCGGCAACATCGCGCTTGGCGAGCTGCGTTGCTGACGACGCCTCTTGGTTCAGTGCCGTCGTGCCGCAACCGGAGGCCACAAAGACAACCGCGATGAGTGCCGCTGGTTTGACGAGCCACATTTCAGTGCATCCAACGGAAGATCTAGTTGACCCCTCTCGCGAAGACCGACTTCTTCTTAGCCTACCACCCGATCGAAGCTGGGCCAATACGCTGGGCTTGCCTCGGGTGATTTCCTCGGATCTTTCTTTCATCGAAGGAGTGAAAAATGGTAAGATGATGTCGAGGGGATCGCTGTTGCCATGCCCGAGTCCAAGCCCAAACGCCGATGGTACCACATCACGCCGGATCGGCTCATCATTGGTCTGCTTGCGATGGAAGGTTTCCTATTCCTGTCAGAGTGGTTCCAGTGGTTTGCCTTCAATGAGCGGAAGGGCTGGACGGTGCTGATCGCCGTAGCAGCCGTGTGTTTGGTTGCTGTCGTGATGTTGGTCTGGCTGGTCGTGAGCTTGCTGTTTCGTTGGCGGTTTCAGTTCAGTCTAAGGTCGCTTGTGGTGCTGGTCGTTGCCGTTTCAGTTCCTTGCTGTTGGCTTGCCGTGAAGATGAGAGATGCTCAGAGGCAGAGGAGGGCTGTAGAGGCGATTAGGAAGGCGGGGGGATGGGCATGGGTAGGCTACGATTACGAATTCGACAGATTTGGAAACTTCCCGCCGAGTCAGGAACAGGAACCGGCACCTTCATGGCTGAGGGACTTGCTGGGTGTGGATTTCTTTGCGGAAGTGGAGGTCCTCCTTCTTGACGACACGGACTTTGGCGATGCCGGGCTGCAACAGGTCGTCGGGGGGCTGACAAACCTCCAATGCTTGAGCCTTTCCAAAACGCAGGTCACGGATGCTGGATTGGAGCATCTCAAGGGACTGACGAATCTCGACACACTGGCTCTCAATGATACGCAGATGACGGATGAAGGACTAGCGCATCTCAAGGGATCTGTCCGCCTACAATACTTGTACCTTGGCAACACGCACGTTACAGACAAAGGCATCGAGGGAATTCGCACTGCATTGCCGAATTGTGAGGTTCTGGAGTCGCCCATAGTGCGAAGCACATGGGGTTCCAACGCATTCCCGTGAATCTGTCAGACCACCTCACCAACCCCCGAGACCCCGATTTTCCGCCAAAACAGGTCTGTACTCGGGCCTCCCGAGGCCAAGCTCACCCAAGGGGTACCGTTTTGAAAACGAGTTTGTCGGGGGTACCGGTTTCCGCACATCGGCACGTAAAGCCGGACGAAGTCAACACGTTGAAGATGGACGGAATCGAAGTGAAGTCCTACGTCTGCGAGCTGGTGAAGTCGTTTGAGAGGAAGGCAGCGTGAGGCTGTTTGCGGGAAACGGGGGTATTCTCCTCGTGGGCGACAGCCACGCCAATAGGCTAGCGCTTGGGAGAGCCACAGAATGCGATCTAACGCACGTTCGCTCGATGCGGCCAAATGATCGTCCGCGTCACGAACGGCCGCGTACGGGCCGCAGAAAAGCGCACAGAGGAATCCACGCGATCACTGGGGATCTTCGGAAGCGTGCAGGTTCGTCACTCGCAGAATCTGGCCACCCCGACCACCGGGCGTTGCGGCTGCCCAGCCCCATGCGCCAGGCTGAACAGAATCAGATGGATGTGCCACGGACGTGGTCGTCAACAGCATGGCCAAGCCAAGGGAGGACCGCCAGAAAAAAGCCGATGTCATGTCATAGGTTCCTTGTTGTCGCCGCCTCCACGACCGCTTGGCGGCTGAGGGCTTTCACTTTTCCAGGTCCAGCGGCCCGATCGGCTGTTTCGAGATAACAACTTCGTCCAGATAGAGATGGTGATCCTGCTCGGCCGTCCAAGTGCCGCCCAGATAGACGTTGATCCACACCGCTTCGATTTTCAGCCTGTCGATGGAGCGAAACCGAACGTCCGTCTTCTCAAAGGCCAGTCCACCGTCCACCCAGCCGCGTAGAATACCATCCGGTTGGTCAGGGGTATTCAGCTTCACGTACTGTTCAATGCAATACCAGCGGTTGTTTTGCAAAAAGCCACGTTCGTCGCGGTCCCAGACCCAGTTTGAGCCATAGCGGCCTTTCATGTCCATGTGGTAGCAGTAGAAGCCGATCGGGGTACGGCCATCCTTTCGACCCTCGAACAATCCGCGAGCCGACCAGCCGTCCGTGCCATCCACCGGGCGACCGCCCCAGCCAGCGCGTCCATAGGTTCCGCCGAAACCGGGCAGTTTGCCGCCGCGTCGCGGTGTCCAATCGTCGGCAAACCGCAAGTAGTAGCGGAAATAGACATCCTCTGGCTCGTAGCCCAAACGTTTCTTGAACGGGAACGTCAGACTGAGTCCGTAGTGTCCGCCTTGCTCGACATGGACACGAAGAGCCTGTCCCTTTAGCGGCTGGAACTTGCGATCTGGATCGGCGTCCACCAGCTGGGTGCGTTGCGGGGCTGCCGACAAGCCCCATTGCTGAGGCCAAACTTCGCTGTCGAAGTCACAATGGAAGATCGCCTCAGGTGGACCATCTTCCGGTGACGGTTCCGCTCCCCACAACCAACATGGCGTCAGTCCGCATAAGATCCACATCCACATCCATTGCCTCATCGTTGATTCCTCCCAATCGAGTTGTAAATGCGGTTGCCGTCCACGCTGGTATCCCGGCGACGACGTCACGACGTCTACCTTGTTCCGTCACCGAAGTAGTATCGCAGATACTGCGATCCCAATTCGCGAAAATCGTCAAACGCACCAATGATCGCGGCTTGACTGGTCGGCGTGCTCTCGTTGGCCAGCGATTTCTCGTTGTACTCAGGGTACTTGTTCTCCATTAGCAGATTTTCCACGCTGGCGTATCGCAGGCCCGGCCCGAATTTTCGCAGCGGTTCGGCTCGCCACCACATTTGCCCGGCGATCACGAAATCTACAGGGCGGTTCCCCTCGTGAACGATTTCCAGCGGTTGGCTGGTATCCGACTGCCACCAGCCGTCACCGCCACCCACAAAGATCCGGCCCTCATAGTTCCGGATGGTGATCGCCTCGCGGTCCACGGTGCTGATCTTGGACGCGCCAATGGTGACTCGGCCCGGTCCCTGCCCCGGCTTGCCGACAGCAAGCAAGTATCGCTTGTTCGACTCGGAATAGAAATCTGCCACGATCACGTCCTGGTTGTCCAGGACATCCAGTGCATAGTTGTGGCAAGCGTCATTGTGAAACATGAAGCCCGCGATGCCCGTTTTCGGCGGCGTGTCGCCTTCCAGGGTGAGCGAATAGTAGTGCTGCGCACAAAGAATCGTGGCAGGGCCGCAGTCGGTGAGCCGGATGTTGCCAATCACATGCCCCATCAGCACCACTGCACCTTTCGGCAGTCGATCGCACCATAGTCCAGTACGGCACTGCTCCAGGCCGTTGACGTAGACGCCATCATAGAACACGGATGAGGCACCAGGCTCGGCAGTGTGATGGATACGCACCGTCTCCGGCTGGCCCTGCAATACAAACTGCTCCAATCGAAGGTTCTGCGGATGATGGACTCGTAGCATCGTGCCATCCTTGTCCCCGACCCAGTTCAGGATGCTGCGGAAGCCGGTTCCGCTGATGCCGTAGTCCCTGCCGGTCATCTGTAAGGTGCAGGTGATCTTGTAGTAGCCACCCGGCAAGTAGGCGAGGGCACCTTGGCCATGCGCCTTGGCAGCGTCGATGCAGGCTTGCAGGGCTGCGGTATCATCCGTACGATTGTCCGCCTTGGCACCGAAATCACGCACCGCATCAAAGATTTTTGGGCAGATCCACGGTGTGTCATCCAGGAATCGCCGTGCAGGATCGGTGAGCGTGGCCCCGCGTCTCCCCTGGGGCACCACGGTGATCCGTGAATTGGGGCCGGGGTTCACCACCTGCTGGGTATCCGGCGAGGCGTTGTTACTGACGATCAGCAGGTTCTCCAGCTCAGGTGGATTGTTCAGCCGGATTGGGGCTCCACTGTCGGGCGGATTGGTGAAGCGACAGTCAAAAATCGTGGTCGGCCCCCGGTGACCAAGTTGGATCGCACCGTCTGGGGTTGTCCATCCATCTACTTGGCAGTCCTGAATCTTCATGGCCAAGTGGCCCCAACGCATGGTGCGAAAGAAACGCTTGGAACCTTGTGAGGTGCAGAATCGTAGTGAACTGGCGTGTGACGGCGAAAGCTGCTGTACATCACACTCCCGGCTGCGTAGGAAACGGCTGGTTCGCAGGTAGAAGTTGCCCTTCACGCTGTTCAGGCCCACACCGCAGTCCTCGAACTGGCAACCGTCGAACGTGTTGTCGTAGTCATTGAAGTTGCCCAACGTGACGCCGTGGCCACAGTTGCGAAACAGGCAATTGCGGAACCACATCTCGGCAGTGGCCACCTTCTCGTCGCCGCGTCCGACCAACACACCATGTTCCGTACAGTTGAGAAATGCACAGTGCTGGTACCGCATCGACGTCTCGTAGTAGTGCATCGACTTATGCTCGACGCCCACCGCCGCTTTTCCTTGTCCGTCCCAGGTGATCCCTTCATAGCGGGCATAGGTCGCGCCGTTGTTCCAGAGCATGATGCCTTGCGGCGCGCCGTCCCAAACCAATACGGTGTCGCGACCGTGTCCGACGATCCACGCGCCGTGGGACTTTGCCAGGATCACGGTCTTGGTCAATCGATACCGACCAGCGGGGAAGTACACCACGCGACGACGCAGGGACTCAGCGTAGTGGCCGTCCGTCTCTATGGTCTGGTCAAAGACGGCTTGGATGGCGGCTGTGTCATCGGCGATGCCATCTCCTTTGGCACCCCAGTCACGCACGTTCATCCAGTCAGAACGCGGCTCCCAGGTCAGTACGGGAATCTTTGCTTCCTCCGCCCAAGCGGTCCCTAGCCCGGACAGCAGCATCACGCCGAGTATGTGTCGCATCATGGGTATCCTAGCAACGTCGCTGCCGTTTGCACCACGCCTCAGGTGACCCCGTTCTGCGGCCGTGCCGTGTTGGGAGGCTATTCGAGGTGGCCTTGGTTAAGTAGTCGTGACCGTGTGATGGGCTCTCGTCCAGCGATCGTCGTCAGTGCTTTGAGAGCGTCGGGTGGAATGTTGCGGCGAACGCCGTACGCGCGGATTTGGTCGCCAAAAACCACGTAGGGGCGCCGCCACGGAGCGGAGGAAATACTGAGCGCATCAGGGTCGTTGATCATAGACGTGCTCCGCGAGTCGATATCGCGTGGTTGAAGCCACGGTACTTTCGAGTTTGTGATCTCCGTGAGCAGGATTGTGTTTTCCGGACGTCGCTGCCACCACGCCCAGTCAGCCGTGTCCGGACGCCCCTCTGCGTCCCTCTGATGCGTCCTACTGCCAAGCGTGTCCAAATGTCCCGGCATTGATTGCACGTCCTGTGGCCTGCTGAGCGTCCGCAATCGCGCCTCGCAGCCTCCCCGGACCAGCGAATGCAATGAACAGGACCAGGCAACCAAAGGCCACGACAAAGATGCCGACGGGGAGAGAACGATCTATCTGCACTGAGCCCATGCTCCGCTCCTCACTTCTTGCAGACGCTGGCGTGGATCACAGGGACCGCACCAAGCGCGATCCGTGTCGGGAAACCGTCCACCCGCTGGTGTCACAGATCCTGATTGTGCCTGTGGGCGAATGTGTGCTTCAGCAGCGCGGGCATTGCTCCACTGCTGCGGGGAGGCTATTGATCCTTGGATTGCGAGTTCTCTGTTGAATTGCCAGCGCCCTTGCCCGCGTCTGGCTGCAAGCGCTTGTTCGCTGTGGGTCTCTCAAGCCATTCCCTCCAGTATGCGGCGACTTCAGCACGGCTCACCCGGATTGACGCGTTGCCCGTGACAGCCTCCAGAGCCGATAGTGTGAGGCCGTACACCTGGAAGTTGTAGCGGACTTGCCTCGCCTCGCTGCCTCTGGCATTAGGGTAGTCCCTCATGTTCTGTCCCTTCATCTTCTCCACCAAACTCGACAGGTAACCTACTAAGATGGGAGCCGCGTCGCTTCCCTTTGTCTTCCGTATGGCTGCGAGGTAAAGGTAGTCCCGCGACATGCTGTAGTCCACTTCCGGGTCGAGAAGCTTCGCTATGGGAAGCGACGCTTTCGAGTTGCCAAGCTTGCCAAGTGCCTCAACGGCATATGCATGGAAGTGATACCTTGCGTTCCTTCCCCCAGCCCGCAAGCTCTCGATTAGCATGTCGACGGCGCGCTCGTCTGGAAGCTCCTTTTGGGCCTCCGTTGCGCGAGTGAGGTCCCCAGACGACTTCCCTCAAGGCTCCACCGTAGGTATTCGAGAAGAGCGTCTTGTGCATCCTGTCCGCCAGTCTGACATAGTCCCCAGGAAGCCGAGCCGCGAACAGCGTGGTACTCGTCTTTCAGCAACTCAATGAGGATGGGCGTGCTAGAAGGGATTCTTCTTTTGGCAAGCTCGCGCGTAGCTTGCCAGCGGTCGGAGTCGAACTTAGTCCGGTCTCTAACGATCTGAGACAACTCGGAAACTGACGCTTCCTCCAAAGCACGCAGTTGCAGATCATCCCCATTCTCATAGCGTTGGAGCCGCCAGCGGCTGTCCAAGCGGCTGGCGAAGGCACCGCTCCATGGGCGTCCATCCTTGTGCTCACCATCTGCGATAAGAGCACCGTTTAGGTCCCACCAACACCACCGTCCGCTCCGTTCGTCGTCAGAGAACTTGCCTTCGGCCAGCTTGTGCCCATGAGCAGTCCATTCAGAATAAGGACCATGGCGCCGCCCGGAACGATATGAGACAACGGCGTAGCAGTGTTTGTCCAGGCTGCCATCCAGGTAGTACCACTCTCGAAAGGAGCCATCAAAGGGGGCACCATTTCGGTACTCCCCCGACGCTACCATTCGGCCTCCCGCACCCCACTGCTTGCAGCGGCCGTGGGAGCCGCCATTCACGAGGGACCGTTCGGTCTGCAGTTGGCCATTGGCATACCATGTGCGCCAAGTCCCAGTAAACCGCGCTGGCGGACGGACGCCTTCGCCGAGAACATAGGCTTTGTGAAGGTACTCGTCTTTGGAGAGCGCCCTTGCGGCTTCCCCTTGTCGGCCTCGCTGGAGGGTCGTCGCGTCGTCTTCAGCGCACTGAGCTGCCCCGACGAAGATCAGTACGCAAGCGAGAGAACTCGATAGCGGTCTCATGGGCTTCCTCGTCAGCGAACGATCAAGCTAACCCGGCGGGAATGGCGCCGAGAAACGTTGATTTCACCCTGGACCCGACCGCCATTCCCGCTCGGGTGTACGCCCGGCATGGGCGTGTTCTTATGGGGTGCAAGCCCCCTGTGCGAGACTGGGAGTCTCAAGGAGAACAGTATACCAAATGTCCACTCCGATTGACAAAGCACTAGAAGAAGGCAACTGCGGAAGGGTGACCGACCGTGGGGAGGAAGCCTGCGAATGCGTGCGTAAGTACCGGCCTGATATCGCCGTCGGTCGCATTCTCATCAAAGTTGCGAGGCTACGAACAGAAACGTCATACAAGGCCGGTCCGACTCGGCGAGTGAGCACCACATCACGAAGCCGTTTTCAGACGGTCGGGCAGGTAAATGGCGAGCTTGTGCAGCGAAAGATCACGCTCTTATCCGGGGAGACCTGCATAGGCGGCCTGCGGGCCGTCGTCGCTCCAACGAGTAAGGCTTGCCTGAAAACCTGGAACGGGTCGACGCAAGTCGGATCGGGCGGTGCAGGAGTCAGCAAAGGTCATAGTACCGCACCTCGAAATCCAATCGAGCCGGGAAGGACCGAACGATGAAGAAGGAGGAGCCATCGATGGGCTCGGTGCGAGGGAACCCCTCTGTCTGAAGAGACCCCAGGTTCATTGTCCCGACCGGGACGTACCGCAACGGCGCCGATCGAGAAGCCAGCCTTGAGTCCGATCCTGAGTCTTTGATTTGGACGCAGCGCTCGATGCGTCCAGCACCGAGCCTGCTCTCCAGACGCTACTCTACGGGCAGAAAATAGATTGCGAGCGCGAGCGACTTGGCGCTTGCGCCGCACGTGCATCGGCCAAACGATCCACGCGAAGAAGACGAGGAAGGCGACGAGGATGAGAATGCGTACCAGCCATTCCATCTGAGTGGCTCGCTGTTCGCCCAACGGGTTCGCATGCCCGACGCCGCCCCGAACGGAGCAAACCAGCGTCGAACGACAATTCATTTTACCAACGCCACCGCCCGCTGCACTACCCGCGAAGGTGACTTGCTCTGCAGCCGTGCCTTGGGCGGCAGCAGTTGAGTGAAATCGAACTTCTTGCCCTGAAGTTCTTTGAGCTTTTGGGTTTGTGCCGGAGTAAACATTTTCATCATTTCGGCCTTGGCGGCAACGATCTCTTGTCCGAAGGCGAGTCGGTCTTCGCTGGTGCGCGTCCGCCGAAATCCCTCCGACAACTCAGATCGCATCGCCGACCAACGCATCTTCTGACCGTCCGTTACCATAAGCTGTCTCGCCAATGCGGGATGCAGCGGCTGCAAGTGGATGTTGTTCACGTAGCTTTGCAGCGTAATCTGTCGCAGCCTCTCAAGCTGCTTCGGGCGAAGAATGGACGCAAGCTCCTCTTCATTCTGCTCTTCGAGCCCGTATCTCAGCTTTTCCAGCACGGGCCTAGACTTATCAACTCGCTCCTGTCTGACCTCGGACGGAAGCTTGCGCAGCTCGGCAAAGCTCAGGTCGAGCCCAAATTGCTTACGGACCTCTCCGATCTGCGCGTCCGCCTTCGCAACAGCGGATTCGATTGCCTCCATTTGCCGATCGTCGAGCTGGAGTTCCTTTTGCACCGACTCGTATCGAGCGAGTGTAACCGCGATTTGACCTACCGCTGTGCCGCAGTACCCGAAGCAGCCAACCGCGAAACCTGCAATCGCGACGCGAGTTAGTATCATCACAACGCCCACACTAACTTAGTTCGCCCAACGGGAGGCACGGCCATCACCGTCCGCGCCGAAGGAAACAAGGTTAAACAACCGGATATTCTACCAACGCCGCCGCCGTTTGCGCCACGCCGAAGGTGACTTGCCTTGCCGCCGTACCGTGCGGCCAGTCTATGTGTTCACGTTCAAATGCAGGGATGCGTCAGTCACGTTTCTGACTGACACTTGCTCAATCGACAGGTCACGAAATAGAATACGCCATTGCGATTCGGGTCAAGCAATGGGGAAAACATGTTTACCAGCCAAAACGAAAACCCCTATGCCTCTCCGCTGACTGACAATGTGTTGCCGGACAAGCCGGAGTTGGCTAGTCTGCAAGCCTCGCCGTGCCCGCGCTGTGGGAGCAACGACGAAAAACCGGTCCCGTACAGTCCGTTGATGGGTCGACACGGCCCACGTGCCGTCGACCACGTCCGCTGCAGTGCTTGCGGGACCCAGTACAACGGCGAAACGGGCCGCGAAATAACTTCGAGATTGTGGCGGCATCTTCTCCCGGTGTTGCTCGCCGGGATTCTCGGACTGCTCTATATCGCTTTGGGATTCTTGTTGTCGCTGCCTTGAACTGTACCAGTCAGGATTGATGCCGAAGGGGCTTTGCCGCAAATCATCGGTCGATTGCTTCAGAGTCATCAGGATTCCGGCGTAACTCCCGCGTATTTCGCAATTTGATCGACGAATTCGCGGCTATGACGGTCGTCTTCAAAAGCACGCTTCGGCAGTATGAACGCTTCGATCGACGAAGTGTACACAAAAATGTGGTGCGGAGTCAGACAGAGTCTATTCACGTAATCCCACTTGCGAATGCTCTGACCGTTCGCTTTTGTCTCGACGATCCCGTCCGGTCCAATTGACAGCGAGCACGAACCGAAAGCCCCCGCGCTTTCACGCTCGGTCACCATCCGTGCTGCTGTCCGTCTTACGGACGATTTGTAGAGGGGTATCAAGATGAACGGGAACAACAGCGGCCCGAGAAGCAGGGGCCAGATGGCGGTCGCGGTCTCCAGAAGTGGCCCGTCTGTGGTGACGAGAACGAGCAAGGGCAGGATCGACAAGACCAGGAAGCCAAAGACGCCACAGCCGATCCGAAATCGACGAACCGTCGGAGACCGCATGTTGTGATACGTCATGAAGGCAATCATATCATCAGGCGTAAGCTCGAAATCCGCCTTCCTTGCAGAGACTTCAGTTGGAACTGCAGGGATTGAACTCAGAATCTCGGCGCCGTTCGCAGGTGACTGGTAGGGGTTCGGCTCCATCGACAAGTCCCCGCCAACGGGAGGCACGGCCGTCACCGCCCGTGCCGAAGGAATACGGTTTGAACAACGATTGATTCTACCAATGCCACCGCCGTTTGCACTACGCCGAAGGTGACTCCGCTCTGCGGCCGTGCCTTGTTGTGCGGTCCAGTCCTAGCGCGGTCCCTGTGCGGATTCCTCCCCGTGTACGACGCGACGAATTCGTTCGAGAAAAAAGCGAATCAATGCGCGTGGTTTCGGTCCGTGACGAACAAACGTGGTAAGCGATGTCCAGAATCTCATGCTTGATTTCGCCTGAGGCGTACTGCCGACTTCGGACGGCGCGACACCCAAGAAACGTGCGAGGCGAATTCGATACGGTTTCGGCGGTGCATTTTTGCGGACAGGGCGAGGTGCTTCCGGCGAAGGAGTATCGTCGGGTAACCTGACCGGCTGCGGAGGGAAAAAGCGATTCAACAACAATAGCATGGTGCCAGCACACATGAAGACTGTCGCCACGGCCCCGATGAAGCAGAGGCAGTCAAGTAACACCGTCACCGAGAGCGAGCCGCCACTGGCGTAACACTGCGCGACACCGATGCCAACCAAGGCAGCCGGAAACCCGACGCCGATGCCTGTAATGATTAGTATGTTTCGAAGAAACGACATGGCGAATCCCACGGTTCACTCGCGGGCCGCACAACGGAAGTTCTGACTGACACCCTGTCGCAAAGAGAGGGTTCCTTACCTATTTTAACGCCTCAAGAGAGGCTGAAGCAACCATTGCCAAGCCCTGAATGGTAGCGATCGTGAAAGCGGCGAGGCTGTAGAATGGGGCTGACGGTGAAATGGCCGACGCTTGCCAGGACCTGTCGAATGCAGTCCGTCACAGCATTCTTCGGATGATTCGGTAGGGCAAGTCCCACAAAGCTGCAACCGCCATGCAGAACACGACGAAATTGTCAAGCGAGGGGCGGAAGCGGGTAGTGTGTGATTAGAAGGTCCCCAGTCCAGAAATCCCAACCGGCATTTCGAAACGCCCTGCAGAGTTCGGCCACGTGGTGAAGATTTACACAGCGAAGTATCTTCATCGTAGCGCCGCTCAACTCTCCGTTGTCGTCAAACACCAACAACAGAGTAAGACCGAATTCGGCAATTATGAGTTGCTTCTCCTCTCCCCCGAATTCAGCAGAACAGGCGTGACCCAATTCGTCGGCTAGGGCCTGCCTGAGTTCTTCGACGGAACGAACTGTCGCTTCGTCGCCCATGCAGAAAAAGAGGCTGTCGAACATCGCAGCATCCACTTGTATCGCCCAATTATTCACTGCCAGCCCAAATCGAACGGCATGAGGGTCACCGGAACGAATGACTAATCGAGGCGCTCGTTGTTCGGCCAAGATGATCGGTTCGTGATCTCTTCTTTCCATTCTGGGAGATGTCGACAAAACAGTCGCAAGCGAGGAAAAACAATTCCGCAGAGATCGCAGTAGACAGCGACATAGAACAGACGCGACGGCCACCTGATAATCCGTCGCGTTTTCTGCTTGCTTCGGTACAACTCGCTACTGCGTTTACACCGTGGACATTGCACGGCCAGCCCACCTGTTCGCTGTAGAGGGGGTAGGAGGGCAACACACGAGGGGGCAGACTGTTACTGTAACAGTCTGGAGCGGCAGGTCAACCTATTTCTCGGAACGATTCCACCCTACCACCCGCGAGACGCGGGGGGGAAGATGAATCAACGGATAGTGCCCGATCACTTGTTGCAGCCGAAAATCGAACGGCACGCGAGTTGCGATATCACTTCCGTGTTACAGTTGGCGCAGGGTAGCATGCCCGACGCCGCCCCGGACGGAGCGGAGAAACGTCGAGCAACCAATCACCATTGTGACACACCGGCGGCTGGATGGGAATCGGAAGGCGTCGGCCGCATGGATGCGACGGCTTGGCGGGCATGCGGTGATACTGTTGGGCGGGGGCTGCAAAGCGACAAAGCCTTCAACGCAACAACGCCAAAAAGAGAATCAACAAAAAGAGCCTGACAAAGATGAGAGTCATGTCAAAGGCCAATTGGTGGCGAGTTGGCTTCTCGACGTTCAGCTTCATCCTGCAAAACAAGCACTCATCGTGCTTGTTGATCCGAAGCATCGAACGAAAGCCCGCCAGAAACTGACCGCATTGTGGACAATACAAGCGGCGGTTCTTCTGAAGGAAATACTCGCCAACGATTAAGGGTACGAGAAATACGACGAACGCCCCAGCGCCGAAGACCCAAAGGAACGCAGTTTCACCGAATGTAGACGTGAAGGCGACGCGGCACATCCCCGCCGCCTTCATGAAGAGACCACAAATGACCGTAGCGAAGCAGAACGTCGCACACTTACCGCGGCCGTATGCGCGGAGTTCAGCTCGCAGGTTCACGGAGTTCATGAACGCCCGCCCAACGGGTAGCATGCCCGACGCCGCCCCGAACGGAGCCGAAAACGTCGAGCAACCAAGAACCGTTATGACACGCCCGCGGCTTGAAGTAAAGCGGAAGGCGTTCCGGCACGGATGCCGGACTCTGCGGGCATGCGCTGTTGGGCGGCGTCACCAGACGAGTGGACCAATTCCATGTGACGACGCCAAACAACATCAGAAGTCTCCTTTCCGAAGATGTTCCTACTACAGCAAATCGGAGACGGACACCGTGTAGCAAACTGCTAAAAAGGGGATGGGAACGTGTCTTACGAGCAGAGGTCCTGATCCTACTGGCTCCCGAACTCGCAGGATTCAGCATGACAAAGGACCCTGAATTCTTCCGGACTCAGCAACCACGGTGATCCCCTTAGAATCCGGCCGCACTCTCGACTGCAGTGTTTTAGAGATGGATCAGGTTGTGCTACCATGACGATGTGTGTGTCGTCATCTCGGGCGGCAATCGCCTTACCACAGCAGGACGGCCCATATTCCCGATGTATTGTGAACTCGTGCGGGGTACAATGCAGGCCCGTTGCCTACACTGCGGAGCGCCGAGTGCAATGAGCGTTGACCAGCCTTTCCCATCGCCGCCAGAGCTGCCGCAGGAAGTGCCCGCCGTTGCGGCTCCTTTTCGCAAGCCGTTTCCGGGCATTTGGGGCGCGATTGCGCTGTGCCTCATATTCCTGGCGTCACAGATGTTTGGCAGCGTCGCTTTTGCGTTCGTCGCCATTGTGATCGGCGGGATGCAGGCCGCGGAAGAGTTGATGATGTTGGGACTGGGACCGATCAACATCGCCGCGTTCGCCCTGACGATGCTTGTCGGGCTGCTGTGGGGAGGGCTCCGGTGGTCGGAGGTCGTCCGGTTGACGTCATTTCACGGAGTTCTCTTGCTGCCGATCGTGATTGCGGCCGTCGGCATTGGCATCCTGGCCTCTGAGCTGGACAACCTAACGCGGTTCATTCTGCCGATGCCTGATTTCATCGCCCAACTGCATCAAGACATGGTCTCCGGCGGTGTTGTCACGGCGATTGCGCTTGTGGTCGTTGCGCCGCTGACCGAGGAACTGCTTTTTCGAGGACTCATCCTCCGCGGCTTTTTGCAGCGTTACGGCACTGTCCCTGCCATTTTGCTCTCCGCGCTCCTGTCGGCACCTTTTGATGCGGCCTTTCTGCGCGTGATTCTCCCGAGACGCACTCGCGAAGCGATCGCTTTGCTCAGGTCACGTACGCACGGAATGACTGCATCATTTAGGCTCGGCAACGGCGAGCAGGGGACGGAAGTCGCCTGTTTGCCCGCGACCTGCTCAGCTGTTTGCGAGGTTGGCTAAGCGCCTTCCGTCTGGCTCGGCGGTCGGAAACCGTGGCGGACAACGGCCCCGGTTTGAAAGTGCAGCGCTCATTACCCTTGCTCGCTGATTTTGAGCAAGACTTGCATCTGTCGAATGACTGATGCAAGTCGTCGAATTCTCAGGATCGCGAGGGAAATGAGTGATTAAGGACATGGACATTTGGACGAGGATCCGCCGCGACATACTTGTCGAGAAGGTGAGCAGGCGTGAAGCCTGCCGAAAGTACAATCTGAACTTCCGGACGATACAGAAGATTCTGAAATATCCGGAACCGCCGGAGCGACCGAAGGGGTACGCCCGGGCCAAGCCAAAGATCGGGCCATTCATCTCGGTGATCCATGAGATCCTTGAGGCTGATAAGAAGGTCCATCCAAAGCAGCGTCATACGGGCCAGCGGATCTTCGGCCGTCTCCGCGACGAGCACGGCTACACCGGTGGCATTACGGTCGTCCGCGACGAGATTCGGCGTTGGAAGCAACAGTCCGCCGAAGTCTTCATGCCGCTGGCGCACCCACCGAGGGAAGCCCAGTTTGACTTCGGCGAGGCGAAAGCCGTCTACCGTGGTCGCGAGATCAAGGTGATGTCGTTGCCTTACAGCGACGCCTTCTTCTTCCAGGCTTTCCCGCGTGAATGCACTGAAACGTTTCAAGAGGGCCACGTTCGAGCGTTCAACTCATTTGGAGGTGTGCCCCATCGTATCAGCTACACCGCCTCGACGTGCTTTGTGACGTTTGTATTCCCCGCCGAATGCGCGAGCATCGAGAACTTGGCAAAAGAGTATTATGCGAATCGCGACGAGCTGATGGCGAAGCAAAATGAAGGTCTAACTCAGACCTACAACCGCTTCCACGACCCGCACGAGAAGTCGTCGGAGATCGCGCATCTCCGCGAGCTTCACGAGACGATGGATCGAGCGGCGCTGGAGGCTTACGGCTGGGATGACCTCGCCCGCTCGGCGCGCTGCGAGTTCCTGCTGGACTACGAGGAGGAAGGCGATGACCTCGCTGACGCTTCGGGTTTCGATGGCGGCGATCGTAACCCGAAGCGTAAGCGAGGAAAGAAAAAGCCATGGCGTCTCCGCTGGCCCGACGACTTCCGCGACGAAGTCCTCGCCCGCCTGCTGGAACTGAACGAACAAAGGTGGACTTCCGGCCGGCACGCGCAGTGCCAGCTTCCTTCTGGTCAATCGCCGCACCATCGGCCGATGGCGTGCGCGACGAGGGATTCGCTTTTCAGGCGGAAATGGAAATCCACAGCTACGCTCCCAGAAAGTTGGCCGCTCTTTCGAACCGATGGCAATTTACTAGTGTCGGGAAAGGACCCGTGTTCACCGCACAAAGGTGCGATTCTTCCCGAAATTGTGGACGAGTTCGGCAAATCCCGCCCAGACTTCCCGCGATACGACTCTCCGGCGCCCGGGTTGTCCACTTGTCCAACGATGTCGGCAACGGTTGTCGACAGCGGAGTTCACAAGAAGACCGGAGCGAAGGAGCAAGAGATGTGTTACGCAAACTTCAGATCGTCGCGTGCCTGTATGATTGTTGCGCTGGCCGGCCTGTGCATGATGGGATGGCCGCTTCCTTCGCGTCCAATGATCGAATCGCGTCAGCCGTAAGCGGCAATCAGGGCCATGGCGGATCTAACCCTAAAGAATCTGCAACGACCCGTCACCGGCCGGATGCCGGTGACGGGTTTTTCAATTACAGACCCACCACGAGGACCAGACTGGTGCCGCCACTTTTTGGAGCCAGCGAACCAGTGTGTGTCTCAACAACTCGTGGCGCGTGAGACATGTCAAGCAAACACCCATTTTCAGGGGCTAGTTACCGGCGCTGGAGCCCGGCTCGAACTTGCTTCGGTCGCCCCCAAGGTTCCAGAATCGACAAGACCGAATGAATTCGGTGCGCCACCGAAGCAGTTTTCGCGCAGTCAGAAACTTCTGCGGTATGTCAGACCGACGCCGCAAGGGGTCGCTGCGTCTCGGGGGCAAGATACCCCTTGGCTGGTGGCTAGTTATCGCTCCGATGGTCTCTATTTTCACGAGTTCTCGGGACTTTGATTAAGAGACGGCAATTCGCGATTTCCACTCCGCCGTTGTGATGAAATCACTCCATCCGCAGGGAGATGTCGCATCGATCGAACCATTACTGTGACAAGCGTGCAGCCGTGCTTCGGCTGGGCAGACTTACGGATAACAGGCGGTCGTTGCGGAGGCTTAGTGGCGATAGTGGGCTGGTAAAGACGCTGCACTGGTGTATACTTCATAGGCAGTTTCGTTTTCCACATCGAAGCGTGGTTGGTGCGGTCGGAAGTAAGCGAGTAGCGCTCTTCGTGTGAGTGAGAGCGTTTTCCGGCCGAGCGGGGTTTCTGCCAGAGTTGGATCCTTCCAACCCCCTCAACCTGTCTCGGCTGGTCCGCCGTACATTTCCGCTGCCACCATCAGTCGTGTTGACCGCTCTGGAAAGGCGTTGGCGTCACCTTGGACGCACCGAATTCTGCGACTTTCTTGTTTGTCGAGAGTTTCGTTGAGGCGGTGTTTGCTCTTGGTCCTATCAGTCCGACCTGCTGCACAGCGTCGGCAGGTACAACTGGCGAACAACTGAGGAGTCGGTGAAGCGTTTCGGCGGCTCCTGCGAAATACATTTGCCTGGGAACTGTTGTCCTCGGGTGGCCATGCGCGCCACGCAGTTGGTGACGTAGTCTGAGACGGATTACACTCCTGGGCCCAAAAGACCATAAAGGGGAAATTGTGACGCCGAATGAAGAACTGGAACATCTCGACGCGGAATTGGAGCGGCGGCAAAACGATCACTCGAACACGGCGGTTGTTCTGCGGCTAACGGATAAGTGCTTGCGTCGATGCTCGACGTGGAAGTGGGAACAGCACGGGTGGACCATCAGCGACGGCCAATCATGTGGCATCAGGAATGGGAACGAAGGAGCGCGTCGGACTGCCCTGATGTCGGTCCTGAAAGAGCACATCCACGAGATCGAGTTCGTTTCTGGTTTGGAGAGGCTAGAGGTCGTGCTCGGCCCGTCAGGAGCGGAGCCCACCTAGGACCGTATCGGCTCCATGTCGTTGAGTCAAAATACTCAGCCGACATCTAGACTCCTTGAAAATCAGGAGTTCAGCGCGCCAGCCGGATGAATCTCGGACGACGCTCGGTGTCGGGATGGCAGTGATCTCCGGCACTCGCTCACTTTCACGGCCCAATTTCGCACGTTCTCTACCCTGGACGACCAAAGTACCGCCCCAGACCGTTTGCGTGCGTCTGCGCTTGCTGTAAGCGTGCTGTACGCCGTGGTCCCAGTACGAGATGGCTTACCCAGCGGTGTCTGGTAGTCCAGGTAATCAGAGCACCAGCGTCTGCGAGTCGGGGCCTTGATCGTGAGGTTGCGCAGCTTGGTGCCCTTGCAGCAAGTGTGCAATTTCGGGCGTCAGCCCGCTAGCGTCGCTAGAATTGCAGAGGATGACGCGGCGTTGGCAGGGAAAAGTCGCCTGCTTCCTGCTCAGAGTTCTTCGAGCATTCCGTCGCCGTACTTCT
>JADHUC010000227.1 GCA_016784735.1 Pirellulaceae bacterium
AACCCTTACGAAGTGGCCGTGCTGCCGCTGGGGGCGACCGAACCACACAACCTTCATTTGCCGTACAGTATGGATACGCGCGAAGGCGACTTGATCGGCGAGAAGATCTGCGAGGCGGCGCACGAGCGCGGCGCACGAGTCGTATTGCTGCCGACGATTCCGTACGGCACCGAGACGAATTTGCGCGAGTTGCCTTTGGCCATGAACGTGAATCCGACGACGTTGAATCGCTTTGTGACGGACTTGATCGAATCGCTGGTGGACAGCGGCATTCGAAAAGTCGTCCTTTTGAACAGTCACGGCGGCAACGGCATCAAGCCGCTGCTGCGCGAACTGAGCGGCAAGACGCCGGCGCATCTGTTCCTGTGCAACTGGTACACCGTGCTGGGCGATGTGTACGACGAGATCTTCGACCGGCGCGACGACCATGCGGGCGAGATGGAGACTTCGCTTGCCCTGGCCTACTGGCCCGAGTTCGTTGGCCGGAACGAAGACGGATCGCTCATCGCCGACGAAGGCCAGACAGCGGAAACTCGCTTCGACGCAATCAACCAAGGTTGGGTTTCGATCACGCGCCCCTGGCATCTACTGACAACCAACGCCGGGTCGGGCAATCCTCATGCCGCCACCGCAGAAAAAGGACGCCGGTTCGTCGAACTGCTGGCCGATCGCTTGGCCACGTTCCTGGTGGAACTGTCGGAAGCGGAGATCGACGACAAGTTTCCGTATTGAGACGCTTCAAACCACAGAAGGGGGCCCACGGATGGCATGGCGGACCCACTGATGATAAAGAGTCTTCATCCGAGGGTCCGCTATGCCATCCGTGGGGCGTTTCTTTGCCGTTGACCACGCCACTTTCATCGGCAACGATACGGCCATACACTGACCGTAGTGCGAATGATTTTGAATCGACATGACCGGCTTGGAGGAACCTATGCCTAAGACCATTCTGATCACCGGGGCCAGCACGGGAATCGGTGCCGCCACGGCGCGACACTTGGCTGCGGGAAACGAAATCATCGTACACTACAACTCGTCGCAGGCCGCCGCCGAGGCGGTAGCCGCCGCGGTCGCCGACGCCGGGGGCACTGCACACGTTGTCCAGGGGGATTTGTGCGCGGAAGACGGGTGCCGCAAAGTGGCGGAATTCGCGGCCGATACATGCGGCAAGCTCGATGTCCTGGTCAATAACGCCGGCGGCTTGATTCGCCGGCAGAATGCGCGGGACTTTGAATTGCAGTTGATACATGACATTTTCGCCCTAAACACGTTCTCGACCATGATGATGTCGTCGTTCTGCATTCCGCTGCTGGAAAAGGGCGAGAACCCTTGCATCGTTAACTTGACCTCGATTGCCGTGCGCCACGGTGCCCCGACGGCTACGATCTATGGGGCCGCAAAGGGTGCGTTGGACGTGTTCACCCGTGGGTTGGCCAAGGAGCTTGCGCCGAAGATCCGTGTGAATGCCGTCGCTCCGGGCGTGATCGTCACGCCGTTCCACGACGGTGTGACACCTCCGGAACGGATGGAGCAGTTCCGTGCAGCCGCGCCGCTCGGTCGCAACGGCGAGTCGGAAGAAATCGCCACGGCTATCGCTTTTCTGATCGACAATCTGTTCACTACCGGCGAGACCCTCGACATCAATGGCGGACTATTCATGCGATAGTCTGGCTTGAAAGGAACACATCATGAAACGAAATACGATTGCCATCTGCGTTGTCGCCCTTGCGACAGGTCTTGTATCTGCGAATGCGTTTGCCACCGAGCCTGCCGGCAAGCCCAATGTGCTGTTCATCGCCATCGACGACTTGAACGATTGGGTTGGCCACCTGGGCGGGCATCCGGACGCGAAAACGCCGCACATCGACCGGCTGGCCCAACGAGGCGTCAGTTTCACCAATGCCCATTGCGCGGCACCGGCCTGCAACCCGTCGCGAGCAGCGTTGCTTTCCGGACTGCGCCCGTCGACCAGCGGCATCTATCAGAACCCGCACGATTGGGTCAATACGCTGGCCGATGTCACCACGCTGCCCCAATTCTACCGCCAGCAAGGGTATCTCGTGCTTGGCGGTGGAAAGATCTTCCACGGCAGCGCCAGGGCCGACAAGTACTTCGACGACTACTATCGACGCAAAGAACTCCCGCCCCCTAAGACGCCTTACAACGGGCTCGGCCTGGCTCACTTCGATTGGAAGGCAATCGACGTAACCGAAGAGGAAATGCCCGACTACAAGCTGGTGAGTTGGGCGGCAGATGTACTGAACAAGCCGTCGGACAAGCCGCTGTTTCTGGCAGTCGGCATCGTCAAACCTCACTTGCCATGGTACGCGCCGCAGAAGTACTTCGACATGTATCCGAAGGACCAGATCACGCTGCCCGACGTGCCGGACGACGACTTGGACGACGTGCCACCGATCGGCTTGAGAATGGCAAATCCCACTCGAGATCACAAGGCCGTGACCGACGCCGACCAGTGGCGTGACGCCGTGCAAGCGTATTTGGCCACAAACTCCTTTGTCGATGATCAGGTAGGCCGCTTGATCGACGCTTTGGATCGCAGTCCGCGGGCTAACAATACGGTGATCGTCTTGTGGGGCGACCATGGCTGGCACTTGGGCGAAAAGCAGCATTGGCGCAAATTCACGCTGTGGGAAGAGGCAACGCGAGCACCGCTGATCTTTGCCGCTCCGAGAATGACGAAACCCGGCGTCTTGTGTTCGCGTCCGGTGGACTTCATGAGCATCTACCCCACGCTGGCCGATCTCTGCGGGCTGCCGATCCCCGACCATGTTGAAGGCGCGAGTCTGTGTCCGCTGTTGGAGGCTCCGGACACCGCGTGGGATCGGATGGCTCTGACAACCCACGGCCGCGGCGAGCACGGTGTGCGTTGCGACCGCTGGCGCTACATCCGCTACCACGATGGAACCGAAGAGTTGTACGATCACGCGAGCGATCCAATGGAATGGACCAACGTGGCGGCTAAGCCGGAGCACGCCGAGTTGAAAGAGCAAATGGGCAAGTGGATACCGAAAAACGAAGTGCCAAATGCCCCCGTGGCCGGGGGCTACAAGAAAAGAAGCAGAAGCAAGCGGTAAGTTGGCCGGAGGTGCCACATGAGCCCAGTGAGAGAGTTGGTCGCGGCAGCCGGTATGACTCCGGAGATCCTGAGAGACTCGACAGAACGAACCGACTCGATCAACGAGTTCAACGCCCAGGCTGGCGGCGTGCGTCAAATCATCAAAGGGCGGTCCGTCGAGGAAGTAACGCCGGAGCCAGCCGAGATTGGCTCGTTGTCCGCAGGTGAGAAGCTCGCTGCGTATCTTCAGGGCGTGGCGAGCGGCGAGCGCGCGTGGACGATCTTCGGCGCCGGTCGTGCGACGCGCATGAAATTACCCTCGGATTTTGACCGGCTCGGTATCGCCGGCCTGACGCGGCAGATTCTGCGCGCGCTGCCCGTGGACGAGTCTAAAATGCCTGCAATTGATCAGGTGGCTCCGTTGATTGATCGGGCGGCTACTGGTGTGTTTAGAAACGGAGACGACCTGAGCATCATCCAACGCGAGTTGTTTCAACTGCGTTATCAGTTTGAGTTGCTCGCGAAGGATTCGAACGAGGAGATTCCGCGGGATGATGTTATCAGACATGCGGTTTTCATCGTCGTGGTGAATGTATCCAACCGTGCGGCCATCGCCAAGCAGTTGGCGGCGATTCAGTTCGCCGGTCTGGATGCCAATAACGTGTATTTCCTGGAGCAGCCTGAAGTGGGTGGTGAGGAGATCTCGGGGAACGGGACCCTACAATGGTACGAGGGCCAGAGCTGGCCGGAGGGCCATGGTGAGCCTTTGATTGCCATGGGCCAACGACGGAGCGGCGCGTACCGTCTGACGGACGAGGGGGGATTGGTCGAACTCGACAAGCCTCTGGCGGCGGTACTGAAGGATAGGGGAGTCAAGGATACGCTCTTTGCCCAAGTAAATGACCTTCACCTGATGAACGACATTGCGGCTGTGGAGCGTTGGGAAACGGCGTTGAAGGTCATGGACGAATCAGGTTCTCGGATGGTGATGGAGATGGTCGCCAACAAAGTCTGGGAAACGTTGCCAAATGGGCAACGTGCTCGCCAGAAAGGCGGCGCGACGTTTGTCGATCGGACCGGCTGTGTGACAATGCGCGATACCGTGGCGATGAAGACACCGGATCTGGAACAGTATTCGCGGCCGGAACATATCAGCCGGATGTTCTACATCATCAGTATCGACGGACTGAGCCAACTGACGGATGACTCCCTGCCGGCTTACTTGAACGTGCGGACGACATCCGACAAGCGCGACGTACTGACTCGCGAGTTCTATTCGGGCGACTCGAGCAGCGAACTGGATGGTCGTACAATGACGGAAGAGGGTTTCAAGCTTCATACGTTCAAGACACGCAAGCGTGTACCGGAAGCTCTTCAGGCGATGGACAAGCAAGACAAACAACCTGGATTTCCCGCAATTACATCTTCGGTCAACCACGAGAGGGGAATAGTATGAAGGACTCATTGACTACCTTGATGGGCATTCTCGCGCTGCTTGTCTGCTTGGCAGGCGAGTCGCTCGATGCTGCTGAACGCGCACAGGAAAAGCTGTTCGTCGCCACGCCTTTGACCGCGCCCGGCAGCTTTACCAGCGGTGTCGAGGGTCCGGCGTGTGACGCCAAGGGGAACCTCTATGCGGTCAACTTCGCCAAGCAGCAGACCATCGGCCGTGTGACGCCGGACGGGCAAGCGAGCCTGTTTGTCGAATTGCCCGGCAAGAGCACCGGCAACGGCATCTGCTTCGACCGTGCTGGCCGCATGTACGTGGCGGATTACGTCGAGCATAACGTGTTGCGCGTGGATCTTGACACACGCGCCGTCACCGTCTTTGCGCACAACGACGCGATGAACCAGCCCAACGACGTGGCCATCGCTCCGGACGACACGCTGTACGCAAGCGACCCGAACTGGAAGGAAGGCACAGGGCAGCTTTGGCGCATCGACACGGACGGGCGCACCGAACGGCTGGCCGAGAACATGGGCACGGCCAACGGGATCGAAGTCAGCCCGGACGGTCGCACGCTTTACGTGAACGAGAGCGTTCAACGCAACATCTGGGCGTTCGACCTCACGGCCGAGCGGCGATTGGCGAATAAGCGCCTGCTGCGGAAATTCGAAGACCACGGCTTCGACGGCATGCGATGCGACGCGGACGGCAATCTGTATGTCACTCGGTATGGCAAGGGCACGGTGGTCAAGCTCTCCCCAGCCGGCAAGATACTCCGCGAGATCGACGTCCTTGGCCCGAACCCCACGAACGTCTGTTTCGGCGGAGCGGACGGCTGCACGGCCTATGTGACCGAAGCAAAGAAGCAGCGAATCGTACAGTTTCGAGTTGATCGTCCAGGCTTGGCCTGGGAACGTTGGCAAGCGAAAAAGCGATGAATCCCGATCATGCCGCAGCGCGTTAGTCTGTTTTCCCGTACCCAGAATCCGGCAGGGGAATGGGGGCAAGGGAATGCTCTGTTGTGGTATTCCCCTGCCCCCATTCCCCTGCCGTTCTTCAGTCTCCCGCAACATCGGCAATTTGTTGTCGATGCCGAAAAGCGATGGGCTAGAACTCCCGGCGTTGCACGTACAGGCAGCCCAACGCTAGAACGACCACCGCAAATGCCAGGCTACTCCAGACGGGGGTCCACGGTCGGAGTCGCTGTCGGGTCAGACTAAGGTCCTTTGGCCCTCCTTCAACGTCCGCAGCCTCCGATGCGGTCAACAGGTACTCGACGGTGTTGTCCAGTTCGCCTGGCTTGGGGAATATCGTGTACAGAGGTTTGATTGCATACCGATAGACCCGCTCGACCATTCCCTGCTTGGGCGCATACCGACGTTTCACTTCCTCGGTATCCAATTGGTATTCAGTCACGCGCGTCGAACGATGAGCCACCAGAAGCCGATCCGGTCCGCTGAAGGCGGCCGCCGAGATATCGCCTTGGCCGGCAACATCGGCGGCGACTAGCGAGTCCTTCTTTGTGTCAAGCAGCGACAGACTGTCGCTGTGGTAGACGACGGCAAACCAACGACCTTCAGGCGAGGCAACGACAAAACGCGCCGGACCGCCGCCATCCGACGGGAAGCGAGAACGTTCTTTCAGAGTCTCTGCATCCAGAGCCAAGATACTGCCGTCGCTCAGACGGATCACCAACGTTTTGCCCCCAAAATCCATTATCACGTCCCGCGCATCGTCGTCGGCCAGTTTCCGTTCGCAACGCAGTTCGTACGTGCCGCTGTCGTCTTTGCCCAGCACCTTGAGAACTCCGCGGCTGTACACGGCCAACGCTCCCGTGTCGTCATTCATGGCGGCAGTCGCTGGAGGCCGGAGGACGATCGGCGGTTCCGGACCGACCGAGCGAAACGGATTCTCGCCTGTGAAAGGAACATCCATGCCGAGCACGGTAACCGGCTCCTCGGCCGTCAACGGATCGCCTTCGAGGCGAAAGATGTCAAGGAAGGAAACCGCCAGGATGCCACCGTCGGGCTCGCGCACGAGAGAGAACGTTCCGGGCGGCGCCGAGATGCCCTCCTCGCTATCCCAATCTTCGTCGCGACTGCCCACCGTCACCATCAGTTTGTGCGTCGTAAACGATCGTTCGACAGACAACAGACGCTCGTTGACCGGATCGTACACCGGCCCGATGGGCCGCGGCAACGCATACAACATGGGGCCCATCTGGCGCCGGTTGTCGGACACGAACGCTTCGGTCCACTCCTGTTTCGAATCGTCCCATCGACTGGTCAACCCCATCTCGTTCACCGTGATCAATGCATCCGGAACGGGAATCACTTGGACGATTCTCAGTCTATTGATGAATGTCTCCGTGCCGCCTTTGATCACTCCCACACCGGTACACAGCAGCGCGAAGAGGACGGTGACGGCAATCGACGCCATGGCGCCGCGCCACAGCACACCCGCAAATGCCGACACCGAATAGTAGACCGCAAACAAGAAGACGTAGACGGGGATCGCGAGCAGCAGATGGTAATTCCAAATGCCGAAGCGTAATCCCACAATCAGCCACATCCCTCCGATCAAGTATGCCGCGTTGATCAGGATGAACGCACATCCGCCGAAGTATTTTGTTAGGAAAAGCAACCACCGCGAGATGGGTTTACTGAGCAGCAGGTTGATGGAACCTGGTTCCAGCGTTCGAGGAACGATTGGGGCCGTAACAAGAATTGCCACAAAAACACCTATCGCGCCCACCAGATACTTCATGACAGTCCCGATAACCGGGGTCACCACCGCAGTAAATTGGCTGGCGCGGATCGGCGTGGGCGCCCCCACGTCCCAAACAAGGTACCTGAGTACTACAGACGTCGGCGGGCTGGTTCGCACGAGATCGGGAAACGCGGCTTCGAGCAGCAATCGGTTCAGACGCCCCTTTTCGTCGTCGGACAATTCATCAAAGTCTTCGAGCAGTTGGCGGCCTTCCGGCGAGATCATCTGCGTGTAGGTCCATGACTCACGGTCGTAGAAGTCCTGCCGCCGCAACATCTTGTCGAGTGCTTTCGACAAAACGTCTACGGTCTTCCAGAACTCGAACGGGCCGGCCACGTCCCCTTGTTTTGGCACGGAGTGCTTTTCCAGCCTCTCTTTCGTCTCCTTGTCCAGGAGCGTCCAGATGCGGCGTGCCGGAGACGGCCGAGATTTCTTGCCTTCGGTCTGGATGCGTTCAAGAAACTCCGGCCACTCGCGGATGGTGTGCTCGTCCACGCCAATGGTAATCGTCTCGCGATATCCGAGCGGTGCCAGCAGCAGCAGGACCAGCGAAATCAGAATCAGCAGGACCCACAAGACGCGCGACGCCATGGCCTCGCGGAACGAATCTTTCAGAATTGACCAGTACGCTCTCATGACGGCTCCGCTGGTCGCGCGAGGATTTCAAGGAACGCTTCTTCCAGCGTGACACGCCGGCGCGACATGCCGATGATGCTGACTTGCTGTCGGCGCAGATCGTCGATGCAATGGTCCACGGCAGCTTGATCCGCCAAGCGGACGACACAGCGGAAATGATCCGCGCCCAATGTCTCGCCTTGGCTGATCGGCCGGTCGCCGAGTGATTGCAGGATCGCGTCTTTGGGGCCAGTCAACTCGAGCTCCAGGTCCAGGCCTTCCGGCTGCGCCGCCGCGATTTCCGCCACCGTTCCGATGCTCTTCAGCAGGCCCTTGTCCAGGATGGCCACGCGATCGCAGATCATTTCGACTTCCTGCAACAGATGGCTGTTCAGGAAGACGGTTTTCCCGGCATCGCTCAACTCGTGCAACAAGGTACGAACCTGGGACCGCCCAACGGGATCAAGGCCGTCGGTCGGCTCGTCCAGAAACAACAGGTCCGGATCATGCAGCAACGCTTGCGCCAGCCCCAAACGCTGGACCATCCCCTTCGAGTACTTTCTTACCGGATCGCGAGCCCGGTCCTTCAATCCGACCAGCTCCAGCAGTTCGCCTTGTTTCGTCTTGATTTGCTTGCGCGACAGTCCACTCAAGCCACCGTAGTAGTCCAACGCCGTCAACGCGGTCAGATGACGAGGAATGCGGAGATTCTCAGGCAAGTAGCCCACGCGTTGCCGGCTCCGCCGGTAGCCGACCGGATGGCCTAACAGAGACGCCGAGCCGCCATTCTTGCGCACGATTCCCAACAGAACATTGATGAAGGTCGTCTTTCCCGCGCCGTTGGGACCCAGAAGACCAAATACTTCGCCCGCCTCGACGCGAAAGGACACACCCTTGAGCGCTTCGAGAGATCGACGAAAGATGAGCCCGCTGCGATAGGTTTTTCGCAGGTCAGTTACTTCGATGACAGGGTCTCGAGGCATCGTCGTTCCGTTGGGTCGCCTTGGCTGCTTCGTGCTCGTGTTTTGTTCGATCGACGAGCTACGATCGTAGGGGGCCGCTGCGACCTCGTCAAGTTGACGGTGATTCGCTATCCTGGCTTCTCGTACGTCACAACAAGTGACTTTTCGCCGTGTTCGCGTAGATCTTGCCGCGAAATCGCGTCAAGAAGGCTTTGCGAGTAGTTTTCGCGCCGTGCTTGTCCGCAAGAACAGATCGTCCACTGTGGAATTCCCGAACCCGCGATGTCACTCTTTCACAAGGAAAAGGCCCTCCACTGGCTTCAGTGTCACGCTGCCCGATATCCTTGAACCATCGTTAGTAACGGGATCTTGTAGGGGCGAACCTTTCAATCGTCGGAACTGGGTTCCGGGACATAATCGTTGCAGGTCAATCGTGTAAGGCCTCGGCGATGGGTTGGCCAACACAAGCCCGCGTTCGTACTCTCGGTAGATCACGTCCGGATGGCCAAACACACGGATCGACTTGATCCGAACCGGTTCGGGCCCCTCGACCTGCCACTCGAGATTGACTCTGTCAGACCGGATGTCCGAGAAGTAAAAGCCCGATGCAAAGTCGCGATCGTTTGCCCAGGTCATGAAACGTGCCGGCGGCGTCCACTTCGTTCGCCCACCCGGTCCAACGACGACAACATCGCCCCAGTGCGCGTGGTCAGTCGTCGAATTGTCGTTGGGGCCGCAGTCGGCTACGAACTTCAGCCGCACCGTTCGCCCTGCAAACTCCGTCAACGAAACGCGGTGCGACTCCCATTGAAATGCCTTCTGCGAGTGCTCGAAAATCTGTGTGTACTTCGTCGTATCGTCGGCATCTGCCACCAACACTTTGAACCATACGCCGTCACTTCGTTCCGGGCTCTTAGGCCCCATGCCCGTGTACAGTTCCAATTGGCCATCTTCAGGGACCTCCGCTTCGCGCTCCCAGAAGGCGTAGCCAACGCCACCTTTGTACGGCGGATGCACGCGGTAGGCGTTGTGCTTCTCGCCCGCCAAATCCACTGCGCTGGCAAATCTTACGCTGGCCCCGCTTTCCGTGTCGATTTCCGTTTCCTCTCCGCCTCGGAGACACATTCCGCACGCGGGTTGGTCGGCGCGTACGAGTTGACCTCCGTTCGGCGCGATGCCCACCCATACACGCCGGGCGATTTCCTTGGGCTCGGCCGCGCGATGTTCGCCGGTCGCGGTTACGGACACGAACAGATCCGGTCCGCTGCAAGGGACATCGCGGACGGTAAACTCCAGCACTGCGTTGCTCTTCCCGCTCGATGTCACTTCAAGAACACCGCCGGTAAGCGAGAGGTTGACATCTTCTCCCGCAAACTTGTCCGCCAATTCCTGATCAATCGGATGACCGGCGCCTTCCAATAAGTCCGGCTGCTGCTCCGCCAATCGCACGGCGGGCCCCAAAGGCCGACCGAGCCAGCCAAGTTCGTTGTCGGTGCCGTTCCGGAACTCGTCCCAAATTCCCATCAACCCGCCGCGTTCGTTTGGCGGCGAGAAGCTGTAGCAGATTGCCGAATCCGTGAACAGCGACGCGGCGAACACAAGGCGATGGACGCTGTAGGGGACATCGGGCTGGACTCGCGAGCCCGGCGTGGCGCCGGCCATAGTGAATTTGTGGTTGACGTAATTGAACACGGGTTGGGCCGCGTTCTGGTCCCAGAACCAATGGCGGTTCAGGCCGCCCGACCAGTCGTTGATTTCCCAATCGCTCAGCGTGGGCCAGCCTTCGCTTTCGATGCCGTTCAGGACCCGAAACGCGCGCTGGTTGCGCAAACCCATCCCGTCGGCCAGAATCAAGCGACGCGGCCCCAGCTTCTGGCGAAGTTGACGGCAAAACTCGACGACACCGATACCGTATTTGTTCACGCCGTCGAAGGCACCTGCGTCGCCCTTGCCGTCCGCGTCGCAATCCACACCAAACAGCCCGCCGCCGCCCGGTTCGTGGTGCAGCACGTCGAACTCCAGACCGTCGAACGCCTGCAACTCGCCGCCGGGCAGGAATCGAGCGGCCAGCTCATCGGCATGGATATCCGAGCAGGTTTTGCCCTGCTTGTCTTTGGGGCAGCAGGTCGCGTAGTTGTAGTACCACATCAGATTCGACTTGCGTCCCCAAGGGCCCTCGGTCACGTGCGTGGCCGCGTACGCCTTGCCTGCGGGAAAGGCCGTCGGTTCGGTTCCGTAGCATCCCCGCCGCACTCGGATCATCTTTCGTCGCGAGTCGACCGATACCAGTTGCACTTGTTCGCTCTGGTGCCAATCCGGTTTTCCATCGGCATCCAGCAGGCACAGTCCGATATCGTCGTTCGACCATTTGTAGCGCCCCGTGCCCGTACGAAACAGATTAGGATTGTCGACATTTATCTCTGTTTCGCCCGGCTCGGCTGGTACGTCGTCCAGGATCTCTGTCCCGTTGTAGTACAGGAAATGGCCCGCGAAGTACTTGTCGGTCTCGTACCGCGGGTCGCGAGCATTACCGTTGTAGTGCAGCAGCACGAGTTGTTTGGGGTTATCGTTCTTGAATCGGGTGAAGAACTCGATGTTGCGATTCGACCGGCCCGGTATCTCCTCGTCCAACACCTTTCCTTCAATGCCCATCAGTCGCGAGAACGACTGTTCCCATCGCTGGTACGTGACTCGCGGATTCGACGCCATGCCTTCGGTCTGGCGAAAGAAAAAGACCTTGGGCCATGCATCGCCGGCCGTCTTCAGCGATTCCAGATCCGCCGCCGACCCGTTTGACCAGGCCCAGCAGCTTCCGAGGATGAAGGCGTAGACGAAGGTTCTTTCCAGTCGACGCATTCCAGACTCCTTGCTTTCGAGAGTGATGCACGATATTCCCCACGGATTCAGGGCGGCCACGGATTATGCTTTAGGATTTCATGGTCTGCGAACAACGCCCGCCTCTTCGTTTGATGGTGGTTCCACAATGTAACGTCCCCTGCCCTAGGCGGGAAGTTCCCAAGGGCCATCTCGGCGTGATATACTGACTCCGACAGTCGCACGATGGTCTTGCCCAGCAATGATTCTGCCTCACTTCTCAACGGGAGAATGATCGTGGGGCGAAACTATGATGGGGTCACATTCGGGAAATGAACAACAGAACTATCCAACTCGTCTTCACCCTCGCGCTCGTGCCAACCCCGATCCTTCAGGCGTCTTCCGATGGCCCCTATATCGTGCATGTCAGCGATACGCGGCCCGGCTACACGGCGGTTGTTAGCGGAGGTGGTCACGATCCGGAGACAGTGCGTGTGGTCGTGCACGTGCCTGGCACAATGGTCAGCCAACGCGAGGAACTGCCGCAAATCGTGACGCAACTGATCAAGGAGTATCGCGGCGAGCCCGCACCGCCACCGAGTGTTCCACCACAATCTCAGACACACACGCTCAAACCGATTCACGCTTCGCCGCAGAGCGTCTTTGTCAAGCTGCCGGCACATCCGTACCCGCCCGGCTACGTGGCAGTTGTTTGGCTGAAGGATGGCGACCGCCTGAGCAATCCCGTAATCGTCAATCAGCCAAAGGCTTGGTTCCTGTTGAAGTCAACATGTCGACCGGGCGAACTGAATCGTCTCTGCGGCTCGAATCTCAGAGGCGATCAGTACGTGCCGCGGTTCGTCTGTTTACGTTCCACGGGTGGCACGACCGTGCAACTTGCCGAAGAGCCGAGGCATAAGGAGGACGGCGTATCGGAGGACTTTTGCGTTCAGTTCCGTCTTCCGCCGGATTTGGCGACCGGCGACTACGAGGTTTTCATCCACAATAACTCGGGAAACCAGTACGGCTTCACCGTACCTTTGCCGCTGAAAGTAACCAGCGAACCCGACTTCCCGCAGAGGCTGTTTGTCGCGACCGAGCACGGCCTGAAAGGCGACAGCTTCACCGATAACCGAGAAGCTCTGCAGCAATTGATCGACACAGTCGGCGAAGACGGCGGCGGGATCGTCTTCTTGCCACCGGGCTCGTATCGCGTTGACGACACGTTTCAGATGCGTTCGCATGTCGTGCTGCGCGGCGCCGGGCGTGACGCGACGACTATGTTCTTCGGCGGCGCTCCGCACGAAAAGAAACGCCACCTCTGGTTCATCAGCGCTCGCGACGTGGACCACACGGGCTTTGAGGACTTGACGATTCGCGCGTCGCATCCGATGCCAATGGCGATCAGCTACTACAACGGCGGCAAGCCCACCTACGACACGCACATACTCCGCTGCCGAATCGTCGATGGGGCGGTGAGCGTTAACTACAACGTTGATATGGAGGTCGGCCACACGAGCTTCGAAGGACAGCCGTTTCACGCACACAACCTCCGGCAGGCATGGATTCACAACAACGAATTCACGATGGGGCGTTTGCAGGGCAACCCGGTCAGCTTCTGGGCCACGGAGAACTGCACCATCGAGCACAACCGCGCGTATGGCTCGAATCGCGGCTTCGTCTGGCAGAACCACGGGCACTTCGGCCACTACCACAATCTGATCGACGCCAACGTGGTCGAGACAGCTCGAATGGGCGGCAACGCCGGCGAGACGTACTTGTTCGAAGGGGCCGGGTTCAAGTGGTACGGAGAGCCCTCGGCGATCCAGGCGAACGGATTCACGGCGGCGGACGCGAAATGGCAGCCCGACGAGTTGAAGGACTCGTTTGCCGTGATTACCGCCGGACGCGGTTTGGGACAATACGTGCGCATCGCCTCGAATACGGCAACGCAAGTGACACTGGTCCGCCCGTGGTTAGTTATGCCATCCGGCGAGGTTCGCATTTCTGTGCTGCGCGGCGTTGTGGAAAACGCCATCTCGAACAACCGGCATGTCGACTGTGACAATTCCATGATGTTCTACGGCTGTGGGATGCTGAACAACCGCGTCTGTCGCAACCGTTCGGAGAACAGCCTGGGCATCTCGATCTGGAGCCTCGGTGACGCCGAGAAGAACGTATCGGTGCCGGACTACTACAACATCTTCGACGGCAACGTGCTGGAAGACCAAGGCGGATTCTGGCTGACGCGCCGCGGCGACCTGAAGCAGGACGTTGGCGTGCGCACACTGAACAACGTGTTTCGCAATCACTTCGTTGCCGACGTGCGGCGCAAACGCGAGAATCAATACAGCAACGTCTGGGAGGAGACTCGACACGGCTCGTATCGGCCGGTGCAATCCGCATTCTGGTTCGACATCGGCAGAAGCTACGCGCAAAATCGTACGCAAGGACCAATCTGGGTCGACACGCTGATCGAACGCAACTACGTCACTCGATGCGATTGGGGCGTCGAGATGCGTAAGATAGCCGGCGGCACTGTGGTGCACGCAAACACGTTTTTCGACGTCCCGCTGCCGATCATCGACCAAGGAACCGACAACGTGAAAATCGGCAACCGCATCGAGCAACCCGTCTATGAGAACCCACCTCCAGCGGCGGAGCTGGATCGCCAAACAAACCCGGAAACTAGTGAGCGTGGCTGATGAACGTCGTCCTGATCGGAATGAAGCACTGCGGCAAAAGCACGATCGGCAAAGCGCTGGCCGCGCGCTGGGATTGCCCGTTCCGCGACGTCGATCCGATGATCGAAGCCACCCACGCGTGCGACACGGGAGAACAGCTCTCTGTACGCGAGATCTTCGAGCGGCACGGCGAAGTCCACTTTCACCGTACCGAGGGTCACGTGGTCTGCGAACTGTACTTGAACCTCGATCGCCCCGAGAGTCGAGCCGTAGTCGCATTGGGCGGACGCACGGCGCTGAATTCCACCGTCTGTGGGCTGCTGCGTGCGATTGGCCCGGTGGTCTATCTACAGGTGTCACCCGACGTCATCTTCGACCGGATCAAGCGATCCGGCATTCCTCCGTTTCTGGACGCGGACGATCCTGCCGGCGACTTCATGGCTCTCTATCACAAGCGGCATCCACGATACGAAGAACTCGCAGACTTGGCGGTCGACGTCCACGGGCTCGACCCTGACGAGGCGGTGGACGTCCTTGAGTCTCGACTCGATCAGTACGAACGTGCCCACGAACAGCTTTGGTCGTCGGGTGAATAGCAGCAAGCGCGCTAGGAGCCAGAGGAAATCCGTCGCCGTACCGTTTCGCGCATGAGTTCAATGGGAGCCGACCGTCTGGTGAACAGTTCGAATTGCCTTGCCGCCTGGCGGACGAACATCTCCACTCCGTTGATGGTCTGGCATCCCCGCTCGCCAGCCTGCTGTAGCAAGAGCGTGCTCTCGGGATTGTAGATGGTATCGAAGACCAACATTCCTTCGCCGAGCCAGTCGCCCTCGTACGGTGTCCGTTCCACGTTGGGAGACATACCGACGGCAGTGCAGTTGACCAGGATTTCCGCTTCCACAGCACCACGGTCCTCCCAGGGGACCAGTTGGCAGCCGAGTTGTTCTGACAGGGCCACGGCCCGGCTGTGTGTCCGGTTGGCGATGGTCAAGTCGGCCCCTTCGCGCAGCACAGCCATGCCGATCGCTCGGGCCACACCGCCGGCCCCCAGCATCAGCAGCCTGCGGCCCTGCAAGCTGGGATCTCCGAACAGGTTCTGCAAACCGATCTGAAGACTTTGCAGCGCCGCCTGGTAATCGGTGTTGGTGGCCTGCCAGTCGCCGCTTTCATCACGGAACAGGGTATTGGCCGCTCCGCTGTCCTGCACCGGTTCGTCACAGTGATCGGCTTTCGCGATCACCGCTTGTTTGTGCGGAATCGTGACGCTGTATCCCTGGAATCGCAGCCATTCGTAATCGTCGAGCGTTTCGGAAAACACGTCCGTCGGCACTCGAAGCGGCACGTAAACGGCGTTCAACCCTTCGTGACGAAAGGCGGCGTTGTGAATCAGGGGACTCATACTGTGAGCGATCGGATCACCGAGTACGCCGAAAACCTGAGTCTCTGAATCGAGGTCGTCGAAATGATAGACCTTCTGCATGTCGTCAAACGACAATTGTCCCGGTGCCACCCCGCGGTCGCTGCTGGCGGCAGCATAGGTAAACGGCGCCCCGTATTTGCCGCAGAGGATGCGGCTGGGCAGTCCGAATTCTCCCATGCAGAATCCGACTGTCGGCACCTCCGAGGCTTCCACGATCTTGAGGATGCGGACCATGTCGCTGGGAGTATCCGCCATAGTCACCAGCTTGACGATGTCCGGATCCAACCGACACATCTCGGCATGGATTTCCTCCAGCCGGTCGGGCGTTTCGTCGAAATCGTGGTGGCTGACGATCCGCCGCGTCTTGCCCGATCGTGGAATCTGCCCAGCGATGTCTTTCTCCATGTCGACGTATTCGACTTGGTGGTCGATAGCGGCGCGGAGCAACGCCAGACGCTGCTCTGCGGAGAACTGCCAGCGGCCTCCATCGTCCTGCCGTCGACAAGTGACAATCGTTGCCGTGGGCCGATCTTCAAGCAACCGGCTTAGATCGGGAGCCTCTTCCAAGTAGTCCAGGCGCAACTCGACCAACGTCGCTCCCCGTTCCGCAAGGGAGCGGTGTTCCGCAACCATCGCTTCGTGATGCGCGTGGCCGATGCTAACGCAGATCATGGTTCTTAGGTAGGTCCCGCTTGCCGAGCGGGACCTGGAACTGCTGACGGACTCTGGACTTCAAGGTCCCGCTCGGCAAGCGGGACCTACTCTCAAGACGACCAGCTCTGCCGATCAACGCTCTACTTCTCGAAGAAGCTCTGATACGCCACGTGCTGCATGTAGTAGTCCAGCAGAATGATCGACGTCATGGCCTCGGCCACGGGCCACACTCGCGGGACGATCGTCGGGTCTCGACGCGTCACGGCCGACAGCACCGTGTTCTCCAGGCTTACCTTGTCGATCGTCCTCTGGTCCTTGGCGATGGTCGGGGTCGGCTTGACGGCAACCCTGGCGACGATGGGCTGTCCGGTGGTCAGCCCGCCGGTAATGCCACCGGCATTGTTCCCTGTGAAACAGACTTCGCCATCTTCCGTAAATATCTGATCGTTGCACTGAGAGCCCATCATATCCTTGACGGCCAGGCCAGCCCCGATTTCGACTGCTTTGACAGCACCGATGCTGAGCAAGCTGCCAAGTGCGCCTTCGAGTTTCCGGAACACGGGTTCGCCGACGCCCGCGGGCAAGCCAGTGGCGACGATCTCGACCGTTCCACCGCTGGAATCGCCTGCTTTCATTGTATCCATGATCTTCTGGTACATTTCGTCCGCGGCATCCAGATCCGGGCAGTTCAGTTTCGGATGGATGCCGTGTTCCTTGCGGATCGCCTCTTCGTCCATTACCTTCCCGCGCGCGTACAGTTCCGGGATGGTGGGCTCGAATTCGGCCAGGACCGCCATCTTCTCCAGAAAACGCATTTCCGGGTTGATGCGGTTCGACGCAAAGATCTCTTGGTAAACGGGATCGTGGTCTTTGCGCACTTCTTTGAAGGCCGCAACCTTCCTCCGGATCTCTTCGATAGGCATGTCGGACATTCGCACGCCGGCCGCCTCGCGGACGTAAGCGGTAACCTCGATGCCTTGATCCAGCAACACGCGCTTGGCAACAGCGCCGGCTGCGACGATCGTCGACGTGTACCGGCCACTGAAAATGCCCGCGCCGATGGCATCGTCCCACTGGCCGTACTTCTGGTAGGACGCATACGAGGCGTGCCCCGGACGCGGCGTGCGGTTGGTCACCTGGTACTGTTCGATGTGCTCGAAATGACGGTCCATATTCGGAATCAGGATGACAAAGGGAGTCCCGTTAGTTCGTCCCTTGTTGCTAAAACCGGGCATGGTGTCCGCCGCGTTTACTCCGCTGTAGATCACCGGAATATCCGGTTCTCTACGAGGCGAGGTCAACTCGTCCTGGCCCGGTTTTCTCAAAAGCAATTCCTGGTAGATCTCCGCGTCGGTAATCAGCATTCCGGGAGGAACACCTTGGATGTTTGTGCTTAGCCCCTCCTGATAGGATCCACCGGCAACTGTTACTTGAAAAAGAGTCCCTATGTCGCAACCTAGCATTCTTCGTTCTCCAAATATGGGATCAAGTTGGCTCCTAGTCCGGTCATACAGTCCAAAAACGTGGGAAACGTGACGCCAACAGCCTCGGCGGAGTCGATGACGGTTTCGCCTCGACTGGCCGTTCCGGCAACCGCCAATGCCATGACGACGCGATGGTCGTCGTGACCGTGTACCGCGGTCCCCACGAGTTCACTTTCTTCAATCACAAGGCCATCTTCGAGTTCGCGGATACGGGCCCCCATTCGCGACAGTTCCGCACACATCACGGCGATGCGATCGGTCTCCTTGATGCGGGCCTGAGGCACATTGGCCAAGGTCGTTGTGCCCTTCGCGAAACAGCCGACAACCGCCATCATAGGCAACGCGTCCGGCGTCGCGTTCAAATCCAGTTCCGTTCCTTGAAGTTCGCCCGCGCGGACGCGAATCGAATCGTCCTGTACTTCCACCTCAGCTCCCATTTCCCTCAGATAGTCCACCACCGCTTTGTCGCCCTGCGAATCGCTCATGTCGAGTCCGCGCAGGATCACGTCGTTATCGCCCAAAGCGCCGGCGGCCAAGAAGAATGTCGCCGAAGAGAAATCAGCCGGGATTCTACGGTCGACCGTCTTGTAGCTCTGCCCGCCGGGAACGCGAAATTCGCGCATTTCGTCATGCTCGAATTCAATGCCCTGGCGCTCGAGCCAGTCGAGGGTTATCTGAACGTAGGGCTGTTCGTTCAGAACGGGAACACGGATCGTAGTGTCGCCATCAGCCAATGGCGTATTGAGCAGCAGGCTGGTGACGTACTGACTGGTCAACGCCTCGATCGTGGTCTCGCCGCCGCGAAGCGATCCCTGGATCACAAAGGGAGGCTTGCCATTATCGCGAGTCGAGCGTACCGATGCGCCGAGATCATTCAACGAATCGGCCAGCGGGCCCGCCGGCCGATTGCAGACCTGCGCATCGCCGGTCACCACCGCCATGCCATCCCGCACGAGGGCACAGGACCCCAGAACGGTCCTCATTGTGGTGCCCGAATTCTTCACGTCGATGACATTATCAGGTGCGACGAGCGTTCCCCCGGTGCCTCGGACACGCCAGATATCCGGCTCCATGTCGATCTCGGCACCCAATCGTCGGTAGGCTTCCACGGCGGCAAGCGTATCGGCCGATTCCAGCGGAGCCAAAATGCGACTGTCGCCCCGCGCCAAGCTGGCGATCGCCACCGCACGGATCGTGTGCGATTTCGAACCGGGGATAGCGACCTCCCCGCAAAGTCGGGATTTTCTGCAGACAAATCTCATCGGTTGGACACTTCAAACCTCGCCGAAAACCTCGAATAGCCTGGATTCGGAGGCAAACGCTGCTAAAGGCGAATCCTCTCCAAAATCCGAACCCCTTAGTATCGCCGGGAATCCCCGTCGGTCAAGAGGACGGCCAAGCGGTGTGCGGTACGACGTGGCCGCGGACGTTCACCAGCCAAGCTTGAAATGCTAGTTCGTCAAGCTATAACCAGACGGTAACGGTTGCGCGGGTCTTTGTGTCTTCGTAGGGTGGGCCAAGTCTTCGCAGGCCCACCAGAAACACGCGTTCCAACCCGGTGGGCCCGCGAAGACTTGGCCCACCCTACCTGGCTGCGGCGGAAGCCGCACTTGGAGAAAACGCACATGATTCCTCGGGAACGCGTCCTTGCCTCACTTTGCCACGAACAACCCGATCGACTGCCGATCGATTTTGGTGGCCACCGTTCATCGGGCATCGCGGCGATCGCGTACCGCAAGCTGCGGGATTACTTGAGATTGGACGAGCGGCCTATTCGCGTTTACGACCCGGTCCAGCAACTGGCGATTGTCGACGAAGACGTGCTCGACCGGTTCGATATCGACACGATCGAACTGGGACGCGGCTTTGCGTTGGAGGACGAGCACTGGTCCGACTGGACGCTCCCGGACGGATCACCGTGCCAGATGCCCGTTTGGGCCTTGCCCGAGCGTGAGGAAGAAGGCTGGGTGATTCGCGCGCCAAGTGGACGACCCTTGGCTCGCATGCCCAGAGGTTCGCTGTACTTCGAGCAGTGCTACTGGCCGTACCTTGAGGAAGACGATCTCGATAAGCTGCCGGAGGCGTTAGGCGAAAACATGTGGTGCGCGGTCCAGTCGCCGCCCGGGCCATTGGTCGCTGGCGAGGACGGCGGGCAAGTACTGGCCGACGGAGCGCGCCGACTGCGCGAACGCACCGATCGCGTGATCATCGGGCTGTTCGGCGGCAACCTGTTGGAGGTCGGCCAGTTCCTTTATCGCAACGACGCCTTCTTCATGCTGCTGGCCGGAGATCCAGACCGCGCCGCCGAGTTTCTGGATCGGCTGGTCGAAATCCACATGGCCAACCTGGAATCGTTTCTTGCGGCCGTCGGTCCGCACATCGACATCATCCTGTTCGGCGACGATCTTGGGATGC
>JADHUC010000228.1 GCA_016784735.1 Pirellulaceae bacterium
GGCGCATTCGGTGCGGGGATCGAATGCAATCTCTATGACGATGCCCCACCCATCCGTTTGACGGACGATGGGAACGTGTGCGCCGTCGTCCGGGCCATTCCCAAGCGGGCAGACGGTGCCGTGGTGGTACATCTGATCGACTGGTCCGATGATCCGACATCTTTCCAAGTGAGCCTGAATCCTACGGCCTTGTTTGGCGACAAAGCTCTGAAGATGAAACTGCTGGTACCGGCCCCCTACGACATGGCCGCGCACAAAAAAGCCGAACGGACTCGGATGTACGCAGAATTAGCGAAGACTATTCCGGTGGAATCCGGATACGTCACGTCCGTGAGTGTACCGGCATTGAACCCTTGGGGCATATTGGTGATCGAGCCCGAAAACGCGCTGGAGGCTGGCGTCTGGCAGCTCGAGTTTGTACCGATGGACGGTATGCCGGAGGGTCCGATTCGGCGCGCACGAAACGAGTCTCCCCCGCAGCTCATCCTTCAGTCGGTGCCACCCACGATAGCAGCGTGGGATGCTGGTGAAAGAGCCACATTAGCTCGACTTCGCCCTTCACCCCGAGCTTCTGCAGCACGCAACGCCGGTGCCGCCACGCTGTCTGGTAACAGATGCCGAATTCGGCTGCAATCTGCCTGTTCGTTTTGCCGTGGCAGATCAGCGGTAGGACGTCACGCTCTCGGGGCGAAAGTTGTTCGAGCCGAGATTCCAATTGCGAATGCCCTCGACCGGCGCGATGTCGCTGCCTGTCCCCCTGAACGGCCCGGTGTACGGCTTGTCGCAGCGTTCCGTCCAGCATCGGCTTCTTCAGATAGTCGTCCGCACCGCTCTTGATTGCTTTCACAACAGTTGGTATGTGCCCATGACGGCTGACAAAGATAATTGGGGGGTGTATTGGCTGAGCACAGAGTCTTCTCTGCAATTCCAGGCCACTCGCGCCGGGCAGATCCTCTTCAATGATCAGACAGGCTGCTCGGCTTGAATTGTTGCTGTCAAGGTACTCCTCGGCGGATTCATATGCTCTGACCGCGAACCCCACCGATTCCAACACGCGGCGACACTGGTCGACTGCATGTTTGTCATCATCTACGACGATCACCTTACCACTTGGATAGGCCCTGGCGCTGTTTGGCCGAAAGTTCATCCGATGGTACCAATCCGATTTGATCTCACCCGTGTGAAAGGATGCTACCGGAGCCCCATTGCGCAAACGTCGATAAGGCAGTCTGAATTCTTGCGAATTCAGCTACGGTTATCCGCTGGCCTAACGCCTCTGCGCGGATGACCCGATGCGGGGCTCCGGTAGCGATATGATTAAACGTTACGACGCACGAAACGCCCGTTTTCACTTCAAGACCAAACGCACCTCTTCAGGGATCTCCGGCAACGGTCGATTCGATGGAGTCGTCGTCGAGGCCGGTCGAGCCGTCTGACGATTGGTCCGCCAGTTCAAAGTACTCGTCCAGTTTGTAGTAATGCAACGTATCTCGCACCAACCGATTGAGACCGCAGAGAACGAATCTTCCCTCGGCTGCGCGTATCCCCCTGTGGAGAGCCACAAACCTGGCCGTCAACAGGCTGTCCAGATAGTCGATATCGGACAAGTCGACCACGACGCGAGCAACCTCGCCCGAACGAATCAGTGCCTCACACAGACGCTCGATGTCTTTGTGCTCCGGCATCACGTCGGGTACGACCGAAAGAACAACAACATCGTCGGCCCCTACCCTGAAACACCACAGCAAGTACCCACAATGTTGGCAGGAACCATTGAAAAACGGCCAACAGGGACGAGCAGCGAGTTCAACACCACACACCGGGCAGCGATCAACCGTGTCGGTCAATGAATGGGCCATCGTCTTGCCTCGAAATGAAAGGGGTTAGACAGGCGCACGGAAAAAGACCGCCAAGTCCCGTAGCTGAGTTTGCAAAAACTCAGCATTCCGTTCGTTCTGAATTCTCGCGAATTCAGCTACGTTCTTGCGAATTCAGCTACGGTTGCGTGCTGCTGCCGATCGTCTGCTTCGTAAATTCAGTAGCGATTCGTCGGTTTTTGCCTCTAAGGCCTCCGCGAGAATGGCTCGCGCGGCTTCACGTGCCTCTTCAGACGGCGAGCTTCCGTCTCCGGAGTAGGTTCGAATTGTGATCACCTCTTGATGTGCTCTGTGCTCTGTGCTCTGTTTCGTCTGTTTGGTCTGTTTGGTCTCGGTCGTCGACCGTATCGGCCAAGCCATCGACCGCGTCTTCTTCGGTCGTCGAGTCGTCGGCTGGCAGTCTGTGCGGGATGCGTGCCTCTCCGGGCTCGGGAACGGGCCGACCGGCGCATTTCGACACAACGAACGTGCGCGAGCAGTCGTGGCAACGAATGCGATCAAAGAACCGTCGCAAAAAAAACAGATAGAACGGAAAGCCTCGGCGGCTTTTACAGATATTGTCCGAGAAGCAATAGGAGCACCACCAAATGGGCTCCGACGAAAGACAGCGGAACGCCATGTCAAAGAACCTTTCCGTGGTTTGTGAGAGGTAAAAGTTACGGTAGCTGAACATGCAAAAAGTTCAGCCTTTCCCGCAAGCGGCTGAATTCTTGCGAATCCAGCTACAAAATACGAATCCGGCTGCCAAAACAGTCACTCCGCCAGACGGCTGAACCTTACCTTTGCTTTTGAAGCCGTTTGCGCCGAGTCCACTGGCAGTACGACATACACGTAGGTCCCTGAACCAGGCGCACTTGCGATTTCCAGGCGGCCTCCCAGCGATTCGACGCGATGGCTTATTCCCTGCAAACCAAAATGGCCCGGAGGGATACTGTCCGGACAGAAACCGATACCAGAATCCCTGATCGCCAGGCCCAGGAACCTGGAATTCATGGTAACGGTAACTTCCGCCGTTTGGCTCTTGCTGTGACGGCATGCGTTTCGCAGGCACTCCTGGACGATGTGATATGCGTGGTGCCCGAGTTCCGCGTCCAGCGTCGGGAGATTCCCATCGACGTGAACGGTGATTTCAAGGCCCCAAGCATCCTGCAGTTCCGATGCGAGCCGCTGGATGGCGGGGATCAGTCCGCCGTCCGGACCTTCGTTCGCGTTGCGCCCGCACAAATCCGTCATTAAGGAGTTGACTTCCGTAATGCTCTCCTCAACGAGTCTTATGCCTTTGGACAGAAGCTCGTGACCTCTATCGTAAGTCGAGCCGACTGACGCACCAACTTGACGTTGGCACGCCTCAAGATGCATCTTGGCGGCGATGGCTTTCTGCAGAAAGCCGTCATGAAGCTCGCATGCGATCAACACGCGATCGCGCTCACTCACTCTGCGAAGCCAGCTTGCCATGAAGGCGTCTCCCGCTTTGTCATGGGCTGTCGTTAAGCAAAGTAAGGACAGAAAGACCGGCGATTCGTACGTAGCTGAGTTTGCAAAAACTCAGCTTGTTCAATTCGAAACTCCGCCTGCTGAATTCTTGCGAATTCAGCTACCGGTGGCTTTCTTTCTGTCGCTACTTACCAGTTGCAACTGTGAAGGATCCCGCAAGGTATTTCAAACCTCTACAATCACCGGCCTGAGGGGATGAATCAATCAGAAAATACCGCGCTTCGAGCAAGTATTTTTCTGCCTCGATCTCGCCGCCCGTCCGGCATGGGGCACACGAAGGGGCCATCGCGTCGAAGATCGACGATCCCGCGGCTTCTGGGGTAGCTGGATTCGCAAGAATTCAGCGGGGTCTTGAGAAGACGTGACACTGAGAAGACTGAACTTTTGCAAGTTCAGCTACGCTCGGGGCTACCAAGTTCGGCTACGCTTTACGCCGTACGCGTAGGGTGCGTTCTGGCTTTTGATGAGCATTTTTCTAGTCCGGGCGTTATTTGCCTGCATGGCAGCTCTCGAATGATAGGCTTCAATTAGATGGAAGTGGAAACCGCTATCGGCCTCCGGCCTTCGTTTTGGGGGCAAACGACCGGCCGAGTTGTCTTGCCACAGGAAATACAATACTAATGAATACCGCACGCTCGCTTTCCCGAATGTTCACCAGACGTGTGAACCGATTGTTCCGCCCGAAGTTCGATCCGCCGAGTCCGCTTTCAGGCGCGACGCCTGTCGTTGATGAAGCGGACACTCTGCTCGATTTGCTCTCGCAACAGCAGCCGGTGGCGGATGAAAGCACCGGGCAGGGGGCTCAGGTCGAGTCGCCGAAAAGCGGGCGCGATGCGAGCGGGCATCCGAGGCAGCGTCAAGAGAAGGCTTGCCTGTGCGTCTTGCTGGTCGCGATGGAGCAGTTCGAGCGATTGAGACTGTACGTCCGAACGGATTCGGACAAACACCTGGCTTCGATCGCGGACGATGTACTCGCAGCCGTTCGCCCCGCGGGTCGTGCGGGATCCCGGGCAGATTCCCCTGTTTCGATCCGCATTGGTGCAGCGCGCTACAACTCGGCAGAACCTGTTCTTGCGGTTCTGAAGCGGGCGGAGCAGGCTCTGGACGAGGCAAAACAGAACGGCCGCAATGGGGCTTATGTTCACAACGGCGAACGTGTGGTTCCCTTGTGCGCTGCCGGGAAGGGCGAGGCCAAAGACGTGAGCGATCCGCAGACACCCCGTGCTGAGGAGCGTCGCCGGGCGGTTCGTTTTCCATACCGACAGACGGAGCAAGTTGCCTTCTGCAATCGTTCGAATCGCGGTGGGCCAGAATTCCAGGATGTGTCTTGCCTGGACATTTCGGCAAGTGGAATCGCCTTCATGCTGGACTCGAAACCGCTGGAAGACACCTTGCTGATGAAACTGGAAGGCTTGTCTGAACCGGTTCTGCTCTTGTGTGAATTGCGTCGCACCGAAGCGCTAGCCGATGACCGCTGGCGCATTGGGTGCGAATTCGTCAAACGACTCGTGCCCAAAGACGGTTCGGCCGAAACGATTGGGAGTTCCGGAGGCCAGAGTTGCGAGGGTAATCCTGGCGCATGAGTAGAATTATCCTCTTCGAGGAACGGGCGCAGATTGTCAACGATGGTCGATGGATCCTTTTTTGACGTGAGGAGGTCTCGCGCATGTCCGAGTTGCTGGTACAAAACAGGGACGATGTTGTTGTCGTCCAGTTTAAGACTTCGAAAATCCTCTCCGAGTTTCTCATTGCGCAGATTGCCCGGGAGTTGATGGAGTTGGCGGACGAGTTGGCGGACGACTCAGACGGCAAGATGCTGTTGAATTTCCAGGGCGTGACGTTTATGTCCTCGGCCATGCTCGGGAAGATTGTGCTCCTGAAGGAGAAGTGCAAGGCGACTAAGACGACGATCAAGCTCTGTAACATCTCTCCGGTTCTCATGGTAGCTTTCAAGATTACGAAGCTGAACAAGGGCGTTTACGAGTCCGAAGACGAAGCACTGACTGCGTTCCAGAAGAAGGGCTGGTTTGGTTAGCGCGCCCCGCCTGCGCCGTCAAGCCCGTTGCTCGTTTTGAGGGAGTGAGCCGAGCGGACGAAATGCGTTTCGCAGCATTTCGTAGCTGAGTTTGCAAAAACTCAGGCCATAAGTTTTGACAATATGTCGAGTCGGTTACGGAGCCTCGCTGAATTCTTGCGAATCCAGCTACCCCCTTGCGAATCCAGCTACCCCCTTGCGAATCCAGCTACCCCCTTGCGAATCCGGCTAGCGCTTGCGTCGAAGGCGGACTAGCGGTCGGTTGACTACACCAACTCGGTGGACTTGGACTCGTCGGACGAATCCTGTTTGGCGGTTGGGAGGCCGGAAATACGTTCGCGCCAGTCGTCCAACTGATCGTTGCTCAGCGAGGTTTCGCGCGTGATCTCGTGCTGCAGGTCCGTACTGGTGCCCACCACGCGGACGCGCACCGTCAAGCGGCCGTTTTCCTCATATTCGAAGCGGACTTCCACCGGCGTGCGAGCCGACAGGTTCGGTGGCAGGTCATGCGCGGCACAACGGCCGATCTGGATGCAGTCGTCCGGCGAGTCGCTTTCGCCCTCGACGATCTGGACCAACACGGAACGCTGGTCGTCCTTGCTGGTATGGAACAGGCGCTTTGCCAAAGTGGGCAGCGGCGTGTTGCGAGGTATGACGACCGCAGTCTGCTTTCGTTTGCTTTTGGGATTGACCGCCGCGATGCCCAGGCTGTGCGAACTGACGTTTTTGATCTTGAATCGCGGAGGGATTCCGGCGGCTTTGTCCAGCAGCCATGCGGCGCGAATCGCAGCGCCGTGGGCAACCGCCTCGTCCGGCGAGACCGAGCAGTCCGGATCCCGTCCGAAGCGGCTCTTCAACATCTGGACAACGGCGGGCATGCGTGTGGCCCCGCCCACCAATAAGACGCGATCCAGGTGCGACCATTCCAGACCGGCGGCACGAATCGTCTGCTCGGTCGTAAACGTCGTGCGATCGAGCAAGTCTTGGGTCATTTCCTCGAATTGCTGGCGTGTAACCGCCACGCGCGCGGCGTGACCTCCATATTCGCACACGATGTGGGCTCGGCTGCGAGCCGATAGCGTGCGTTTTGCATCCTCGCATTCACGCAACAGACGGCCGAACGTATTTGGATCTTCCCGCGGGTCCAGGCCGTGCGTGCGAAGGCACTCCTGGGCCACGTGGTCCACCAGCCGCTGGTCCCAATCGCGGCCTCCTAAACGCACATCGCCGTCGGTGGCCAGCGTTGTGAAATTGACGCCGCCGATTTCCATGACCGTGACGTCGAACGTACCACCTCCTAAATCGTACACGAGGATCTTCTTCGGCTCGCCGCAGTTGCTCTCCGGATGGAGGTGGCCTCGCTGATAACCGTAAGCAAGGGCGGCCGCGGTCGGCTCGTTGATGATGTCCAACACGTCAAGGCCGGCTAGGTAGCCCGCATCCTGCGTGGCTTTTCGCCGCACCTCGTCAAAGTAGGCCGGGACCGTAATCACGGCTTTGGCGAAACTGCCGATCGTTTTCGACGCATCCTTGCGAAGCTTGTTCAGGATCCACCCCTGCAAAGCTTCGGGTGGGTAAGCACAGCCCGAGAATTCCTTGCGGAGCACGCGACGCCCCAGATCGCGTTTCGTGCACTCGGCCACGTATTCCATGTCGGTAGCCATCGCCTTGACGGCTTCTTTCCCGATCACCACGTCGTCGCCGTCGAAAAGCACCACGCTGGGCGTCGTCTTGTCGCCCTCGGCATTGTTCAGCGTTTGAGGCCGCCCGGATTCGTCCAGGTAGGCGACTGCCGAGTAGGTCGTCCCCAGGTCAATGCCCACCGCCGGCTCGGTGCGCCGCTTCCGGCTGCGCGCACCGGCCTTCCCTGCCGTCGTATCGGTGTCCTCGGTGGCTTGGAAAGCTTCGGTCGCCTCGTCGTGCAGTTTCGCCCCATCGCCAGGATGCGGCAGGGGATCAGGCTGCTGGGCCGGCGCCGGCCCCCGCGGTGCCTGCCATTTGTCAAGGCAAGCCTGCAAATCGAGAATCACCTCGTCCATCGAGCCGTAACGGTCGTCGGGCGATTTGCGGACCATTCGCTGGTAGATTTGGTCCAGCCGCTCGGGCGTCTCCGGGCGCGCAGCCTGCATCGACGGGATCGGGGCTGCACGGTGGGCCATCAGTTTCTTGACCGCAGAATCGCCCCGGTAGGGAACACGGCCCGTAATCAGCCGGTAAAGCGTGCAGCCCAGCCCGTAGATGTCGGCGCGGTGATCGACGCTCGCCGAATCGTCCGCCTGCTCGGGCGACATGTAGTCCAGCGTACCGACGATCTGGTTTGCCTGCGTGATGTCGTTGGCGCCGGCCTCCGCCAGGGGCCCCTCGCGCGCCAGGCTGTGAAACCGGGCCAAGCCCATGTCCAACACCTTGAGGACTCCGGCCTGGTCCAGCAGCAAGTTGCTGGGCTTGATATCGCGATGGATGATGCCTTGCGAATGGGCAAAGGCGAGTCCCCGAGCGGCTTGGATGGTGTAGTCCAAGGCCTTTTCGATATCCGACGGCCCGTCGCGGGTGATGATCGCGCCCAGATCGTGGCCGTCGATGTATTCCATCACCAGGAAATAGAGGCCGTTCTGTTCATCGGCATCGAAGGCCGCGACGATATTGGGATGCGAAAGCCGGGCCACGACTTCGACTTCGCGCTGAAATCGTCTCCGTGCCACCTGGGACTTCGTCTGCTCGGCATGCAGCACCTTGACGACCACCACCCGCTTCATTCGGCGGTGCAGGGCCTTGAACACTTCACCCATGCCGCCCGCCCCGATGCGGTCCACGATGACGTTGTTGCCCAAGATCAGCCCTTCGGGCCGGCCTTCGCAAATCCGCTCGGCTTGATAGTTCGTCAGTTTGCCCTGTCGCACCAATTCTCCGGCCAGGGCATCGGGCGAAGGGTGGCTGAGTTGCGGCGGAAGTTGGGCGCGGAATTCCTGCAGCTCTTCGGCGCTGATCAACCCGCTGGCAATCAGGTCCTCGGTGAGTTTCTTCAGCGTAACCGCCATCACTCGCTCCACTGGGTGACAACTGCAAGTGAGTATACCCGCCCGTCGCAAGAAGTCAGGAGGACATTTTGAGAGAAGACCAACCCCGCGTCAAACCTCCATTGGTAGCTGAATTCGCAAGAATTCAGACGGGGCGGGAGTCGACAGCGATTTGGCTTCTGAATTCTTGCGAATCCAGCTACGGGTAGATTTCTGTTGTTCGCTTTTTGACGAGTGGGGGAAAAGAAAAACCCACGCCCGCAGTTGCTGGCGTGGGTCTCACTCGGATCGCACTCGGAGGCGCAACGGAAATACCTTCTATGCCTTATGAAGCACGTAGCATGCCTTGTGAAGTAGATATCATATCGGCAACGCCGGCACGCAACACGAAGACGAATTCCGACAATAGAAAAAGGCTGGGCCATTTTAAGAAAAAGGCCGCACCGAGCAAGGAGGACGATTGCTCGGCGCGGCCGGCACTGGCCGCGTGGAGCCCGGCCAGGCCACTGGAACGTCATTTCTGGGGCTTTCCTGCCGGAGCCGAGAGTTCTCGTAGATGGGCGATTTCGCTGTACAGGTCTGCGGTCTTTGCTGCGGCCAGTAGCGAAACGAGTAATACCCCGGCAATGTTCCCGATCAAGATTCCCGTTATCAATCCCACGAAAAACATTTTGACGACCCCCACATTTACGTGGCGGCTAGTGCTTTGTCAAGTCGTAACAAGGTAGCTGGATTCGCAAGAAGTAGCTGGATTCGCAAGAATTCAGCTTTGTCCTTTGTCCGGCGAAGACTGAACTTTTGCAAGTTCAGCTACGCTGCCTTTTTGCGTTGACAACAAACCACTAGCCAATGGATTTACACCCGAATACCGGAAAGCCCCCGGTTCATCTCTAGTGTAGTACGGGTACGTCAGTTGCGTGGCGTTTTAGAAAAATGCCGATCGCAACCAGGAAGAATTCCGCAAGGGAACCGGGCAGAAGATCCAACCCGAAGGGGGCGGGCAGCCAGAGAAGGAGAATCTATACCGCTCCCGGTCAAGTTTGGCACATCGCACACAAGCCCGAAGCGCAAGCGAGGAAGTGGGGTACGTCCCTCGCTTGCGCTTCGGGCTTGTGTCGGCTCGGGCCGACAGCGGTACAGCGGAGTTTGCAAAAAGGTAGCTGAGTTTGCAAAAACTCAGCCTCGCTGAGTCCTTCAGAAAAGTGTCTTTGGCCTTGCCAGGTAGGCCGCCTCCGTCTGCTGCTGTTCAGGCCGTTTCTCATCGAAGTGCCGCACGAGGACGCGTCGTTCGGCATCCACAATTCCGAGTGAGGCCAGCGCGTGGAAGACCACCGTTCCCCGCTGTAGATCTAATGGCAAATCATCGTGAAGGCGGTATTCGCAATCCGTGATGGCTTGAACCGAGCCTTTGCTTCGTTCGACCACCACGACGACATCTTGCCCATCGAGCAATCTTGCTGCAATCTGCCTCACATGCTCTTGGCCATCCGGATTCAGCGTGGCCGAATCGCGTTCGAATTCGTGGGTGCGCACGAGAAAATGGAACTTTTGCTCGTGGAGTTCCCGGTCTTGTGGAACGGGGGCACCATCCGTTCCGACCGCCTGGGCAACGGGTTGCCGATAGAAGTGCCTCCAGGGTGGCGTGCAACCTGGAATTGCCAGCAACGCCACCACGGCCAAGGCGGCAGTGATGGCTCCTAGGGCGACAGTCCTTGCGCTGGGCCAGCGTTTAGTATTCGTGCTCATTTACTCCCCCCTATTTCGTCTTAGACTATGCCTGCTACGACGCAACTCGCAAAAACTCAGCCGTGCAGCGGGATGCCTGAGTTTCAGCTATGTGGCGGCCATTATGAAATGTCCGTAGCTGAATTCGCAAGAATTCAGCCGGTCCCGAAGGATCTGAACTTTTGCAAGTTCAGCTACGGGACAGACAAACCGGCCGCGATACAGTTACATTCGCTTCAGTCGGTACATTCGTCATCGGTTTGGGAAATGGAATATCTTCGCAGGAATGTGCCTGATGCGAAAAATTCTAGTCGGAGACAAGAACTGTGCTGGCGCTCGCGACGCGAGGAAGAGGCCAATCGTAGCTGAGTTTGCAAAAACTCAGCCCACTGAAGCCTGGAACTCAGCCCTGCTGAATTCTTGCGAATCCAGCTACTCTGAATTTGAATTCTTGCGATTCAGCTACGCGACGCTTACGACCTGACAAGACGCTAGCCGGGTACGGTCACTTGCAGCACGTCGCTGAATTGGCCGATCGGTTCGTCGTCTTTGAAGTATTGAGCGCGGTACTCGCGGGTTTCCGGGCCGGGGGCCAGGTTGGGGCGGTTGTCGAGGTACGGGCTGCGTGTGTCCCAAGCCAGCATCGTAAAGACCGTCTCCGCGCCGCGCTTGCTATGGATCATCACCCCGTCGGAAATGGTCTTGTCGAAGCCGATCGTCACGTTGCCGGGGTTGACCGACTGGGCCGTCAACGTGGGCTGGGCGTTCGTCAAATCGGTGGTATCTTCCGGCCCGACAATGCCAAGTTGTTCGCCCAGTGCTTCGGTGTACGCGGCATGAGCCTTCAAGCGATTGGCCAGGGAACGCGCGTTCGATTCCACCGTCTTGAACGCGGTCCGCCGATCGGCGGTGGCCGCCTGCTGGGCCGCCTTGGCCGCGTCGGCCGCAGCCGCCTTGTCGTGAGCGACCGTATTATCGGCGGCCGCCGCGTCCACTTCCTCCTGCGTCAAGCCGAACGTGGCCATCATGGCCGCCACCTGCGCGTTGAAGTTGTCGTGCCAAGCCAAGAAGTCGTTCTGGGCGTCGGGGATGTAGTCGTTTCGAGCCATCTTGCCTGCTCCTTCGCTCGTGTTTGAAGTTCGTAGCGGAAGTCGCAAGACTTCCGACAGCGTGGAGGAAAGTCTGAATTCTTGTGAGTCTGAATTCTTGCGAATTCAGCGACCACGATGGAATTCGGCGACCACGATTCAGTCTGCACTCAGTATATCGTGTTGGTCTGTAGCTGAGAAGCATTTTTGCAGTCCGAATCGGCTGGTTGCGGGTGCGGCGCAACTGTTGCCCCACGCCGGGATACATTTCCACCACGCCGGGGAACTTTTGCACGGCACCGGGGAACCGCTCCACCACGGCGTGCAATGGTTCCACCGTGCCGGGGAGCTTTTGCACCAGACGGGGCGAAGTTCGCCCGGCGCCGGGCAAACGCTGCACCATGCCGGGCAAACGCACCGCGGTGTGGGCCAACCTTCTCACGTCGTAGCTGAGTTTGCAAAGTAGCCGAGTTTGCAAAAACTCAGCCGATGTGGGAGTTCGCGTCGTTGCCGTCTGAATTCTTGCGAATTCAGCTACGGGCCAGCGAATTCAGCTACCGGCCAGTCCGGGTGCGACGAGGCAATAAGAAATGTTCTTAGATTGTGCCAGTATTTGTCTTGCGCATCTGTTTTCTGGCTCATGTTGCACTTTTGCAGTGTACGCTGACTTTGGTGGGATGAACGTGAACACCGTTACGGCTCCGCACCCCGCAGACCCGAAGTACCGTGCCACAGGAGATGATCGTGGACGACGAAATCACCAAACTGCTTCTGGAAAGAGGCGATACGTTTCCGAACCGGCAGCAAGCCGTCAAAAGGGCGCTCGATTTGGGGCAACCTTTGAATAAGATTGAAGAGTGGCTGGATTGGCTCGACGGGCTGAAGAGCACAGGCAGGGGGGAAGCCGGCACGGCAAACGGAGGCGAGCAGGCGCGGACCGAGGCAGACTGATACTCTGTAAGGAGTTGGGGTAGCTGAACTTGCCAAGTAGCTGAACTTGCAAAAGTTCAGTCTTCCACAGGCGCGGCTGAATTCTTGCGAGCTACCCTAAATCCGCAACTCTGAATTCTTGCGAATTCAGCTACGCGTCCGGCGCGGTTTGAGCGGGCAACCGAGCAGAGGATAACACAATGCGACCGGAAGATAAACAACAACTCGTCCAGCAAGCGTTTGCGGTAAAGCAAATGCTCCAGGACGCGATACTCGACGACTGGTTCGGGCCTGACCAATTGAAATGGGTGCGGATTGAATTGCTGCGGACCGTGCAAATGATCGACCAAAAACGATCAGAGATACGTCGCAAGCAAGCGAAGGTGGGTACGACGTGATTCGCTTTGCCCTCTCGCACGGCATGGGGCTGCGCGGGAGTTCGCGTGGTTTCGGTCTGAATTCTTGCGAATTCCGCTACGGGGGATTTCTGTCACCTTTTTTCGACCACTTGAGTTAGAAATGTTAGAAATATGAGGACACGGACAAGACGCAGTCGTGGCGGCCTGGACACCGACGATTCCGTTGGGATGTATCTGAGGGACATGGGACAAATCGCCACGCTGAACCGCGCCGAGCAGATCGCCGCAGCCAAGCAGGTGGAACATACGCGGGCGCGGTATCGTCACGGTATGCTGGCCACGGATTCCTCGCTGCAGGGGGCGATCCATTTGCTGGAGCGGGTTCGGGATGGCCGCCTGAGGATGGACCGCGTGTTCAGGCTGTCCTTTACCGACATGGCGGAGAAGAAACGGATCCTGCGACAGTGGGGGCCAACCTTGAAAACACTATCGCACCTGGTCCGCCGGAACCGGCGAGATTTCCGTATCGCGATCAGCCTCAGTCGGCCCATGGACCTGCGGCGCGCCGCCTGGGCTCGGCTGGTGCGGCGGCGTAATCGAGCGTTTCGGCTGATCAAGGAAATCAACCTGAGGACAAGCCGTTTGCAGGAGCTGTTTGGCAAGCTGAAGGAAATCTCCGAACGAATGGATGCCCTGCAGACACAGATCGCCCAGGCCGAAGGAAACGGCCCGCCGAGCGGAAGCGAGGTAGCGAAACTTCGCCAAGAGCTTCACCTGCTGATGCGAAGCACCTGCGAAAGTCCGGCCACTTTGCGGCGGCGCGTCCGGCGAACGAGCGAATGGGGTGAGAAGTACGAGCAAGCGAAGCGAAAGCTGGCCAGCGGAAATCTCCGTTTGGTCGTGTCGATCGCCAGGAAGTATCGCCATCGAGGGCTGGAATTCGCCGACTTGATCCAGGAAGGCAGCGCCGGTCTGATGCGGGCCGTGGACAAGTTCGATTACACTCGAGGGTACCAATTCTCCACGTATGCCACGTGGTGGATACGCCAGGCGATTACACGCGCCATTATGAATCACAGCCGCACGATTCGTGTGCCCATGCGCATGATCCCCGCCATGACCAAGGTGCGCAGCGCGAGGGACGAACTGCTGCACGAATTGGGACGTGAGCCGTCTGCCGAACACATCGCGATTTGCGCCGGACTGCCGCTTGAGGACGTGACGTGCCTGTTGAAGATGTTGCGACAGCCCCTCTCCTTGGACCAGCCGGTCAGCGATCAGAACGAATGCGGCTTGGGCGACTACATCGCAGACCGGCGCAAGGACGATCCGCTGCACGAGCTGGAACGTAGCGCGTTGAAGTGGCACGTCGACCAGGCGATGGAGGAGCTGAATGACCGCGAGCGCGAGATTCTGCGGATGCGGTTCGGGTTCGCCGATGGCCGCTCGTACAAGTTAGCGGAGGTGGGAGAGGTCTTTTCGATCACTCGCCAGCGAGTCCAACAGATCGAAGCCAACGCCGTGCGCAAGCTGCAGAGGCCCGCCCGTTCCTTGGCCAGTTTCGCGAACGCCTGACGTTTGACGGTCGGCCAATGTTGAATCGACGAGGTAGCTGGATTCGCAAGACGCGTAGCTGGATTCGCAAGAATTCAGCCGATCCGGGAGTCCGCGTCATTTCCCTCTGAACTCTTGCGAGTTCAGCTACGCGAATCCAGCTACTCGCGAGTCGAGGTTTGACGAGAACTTGGGTAGCTCGCGAAAAAGCGGGGGAAATATCCGCTTACGGTTCCGGAGGAGCCGGTACGGGAACCCACTCTTCTGTTTCGTCAGCCGACTCGGGCTCCGGGGGTGGTGGCACGGGACCCAAGTCATCTTCACAACAAGCCGGCTCTGCCCGGTCACAACAAGCTGGCTCTGCCGGCTCCTCACAGAGTTTGCTTTTGGGGCAGCCGAAGAGAGCGTCCGGCCAGTGTAACAAAGAACAGCGACAGCCCAGTTGGAGAGTGAGCAGTGCTGCAGTTAGCAGAATCATGAGTACAGATTTTTTCACGATAACGGCTCCAGAAATTCGAGATGATACTTTGCACATAACGGCCATGTGCCTGACCATTGGCAACATCGGTATTGCTGGCACGACCGGTTCAGCAGCATCGCTATAATCCTTGGAACACTTCCGCAGTCCGACGTTACATCACAGAGAATCCAGAGAAGACGTATGACACGGCCAGTCGGGAGAAATGGTATATCCCACACCCCCGGCAAAAGAAGAGAAAGTGGTAACACTTGAAGTGGTAGCTGGATTCGCGCGTAGCTGGATTCGCGCGTAGCATCCCTCTGAACTCTTGCGAGTCCAGCTACGCGAGTTCACCGACAATCCTATCGCGTAGCTGGATTCGCAAGAATTCAGCCGGCGTGGGAGTGGATAGCGATTTCCGTCTGAATTCTTGCGAATTCAGCTACCAGAAGGCGTTGAGGCTATTCCACCACCGTCAGGCCGTGGCGGATGGCGTACTTGGTCAGCTCTGGCAGGCTGGTGATGTCCAGCTTGGTCATGATCTGGCCACGAAAGGCATGCACGGTCTTGTGGCTGATGCCCAAGACGCTGCCAATCGCCTTGGCGGTGTGTCCCTCGGCAAGCATTTGCAGAATCTGCCGCTCGCGGGAGGTGAGCGTTGAGAAAGGGGAGGGCTCTGCTCCGGATCCTTGCTGCACGTAGTCCTGGATGACAATGTCGGAGATGGCGGGGCTGATGTACTTGCGACCTGCTGCGATTTGGTCAAGGGCCTGATCCAACTCCTCGAACGCGGAGGACTTGAGCAAGTAGCCCGCCACTCCCGCTCGAAAAGCCTCGGCGATGAACTCTCGGTCGGCGTGCATCGACAGGCAGATGATCTTGACCTTGCCCGGTCTGTCCTGAAGGATTTGGCGGGCCGCTTCGATTCCGTTCATTTTGGGCATCCCGACATCCATAATGATGACATCGGGTTCCAGTTCGCCGGCCATTTGAATCGCCGAACGACCGTCAGCGGCCTCGCCCACGACCTCGTGGCGGCTATCCGCATCGAGGCACATTCGAAGCCCATCGCACACGATTTGATGGTCGTCAACCAGTAGAATCTTCATGGCGTTTGCTGTCTCCCTCGTACATATTCAGCCGTCTGGTGGAGCGACTGTCTGGTAGCCGGATTCGCAAGAATTCGGCGGGGAACTGGGTAGATTCCGAATTCTTGCGAGGTTCCGGATTCTTGCGAATCCGGCTACCTACCGAATTCTTGCGAATCCGGCTACTACTATTTGGCTGAAGTGTTACTCTGTCTCTTGTTCGCCTGCGAGATTGGAACGATGGCTGTGGCCTTCGTGCCTCGTGCCGGACTGGAAACCAGATCCAGATGTCCGCCCAGCATGGCAAGCTGCTCACGAACACTGAACAGGCCAAATCCACGGCTCTCTCCGCCATTCTCCGCCTCCGGCAGGAATCCACACCCGTCGTCGGCGACGCTCACAGCGACTTCGCCGACACGTATGGCAAGAATGACGTCGACCCGAGAGGCACGGGCATGTTTCAGCACGTTATACACTAACTCCCTGACCACGCGGAAGAGTTGGACTTCCAACGGTTGGTCGAGGCGTCGATTTTCGCCTTCCTGGCGATAGGTAAACTCGATGTCATGCCCGTCGCAAACCTTCGCGCCCAGCGAGCGCACTGCTGCGGGAAATCCCAGTTCGTAAAGCACGCTGGCGCCCAGTTCACCGGTGAATTCATGGACTTGTTCACACGCGGCGCTAATCAGTTTCGTCACGAGCGTCAGATGTGGTCTTAGGGAGTCGGGCAGCATGTCACTGCCAAGGTGTTGGAGTCGCAGCCGGGCCATGGCCAACTCCTGTCCGATCGAATCGTGAAGCCGGACCGCAACTTTGCGGCGTTGTTCTTCCTCGGCCAGGACTAACCGAACGGCAAGTTCTCGCAGACGTCGACGTTGTTCTTGCAGAGAACGCTCCGTCTTGCGCCTTTCGCCGATTTCAGCGACCAACTCTTCATTTGTCGATCGCAGCTCCGCCGTCCTTGCCGCCACGCGTTGCTCCAACGCTTGCTGTGTTTCGCGCAGTTCGCGCTCGATGCGTCTTTGCTCCGTGACGTCGAACGCGGCGGTCAGTAAAAGGCGCTCGCCTTGGCTTTCAACGATTTGGCCGAAAAACAGCGCGTCTCGAAGCTCGTCGTTTTTTGTGCGCACAGCAAGTGCGACATTGTGGATGCTTCCCTGATGGTCGAGTTGAGCGGCCGTCTCGCTGTGCTCTTCTGGCTCCGCAAACAGTTGCAGCTCCTCGGAGGTCTTTCCAATCACCTCGCTTCCGTCATATCCGGTCATTTCACAAAAAGCGCGATTGACCGCGACGAAACTTCGGTCCTCAATCCCGTTTAACGCCATCGGCGCCGGGTTGGCCGCGAATACCTTCTCGAACATCTCCAATGCCGCTTGCTGCGCGGACAGGTCCTTAGCGATGCCAAACAGAACGTCGTTCCCGCTCCACTTCCCCTTCCAGGCTCGTGTTTCCACGGGTAACAATCGGCCGTCCTTGGTCACGAGAGGCAGGGGGCATTCGGTCCGATCTCCCCGGAACATTTCGTCGAGGATGCTCTCAGCCGACTTGCGATCCTCCGGCCGATGCATGTCCAAAATGTGCATCTTCTTGAGGTCGTCGGCCGAATACCCAAGCTTGCGGGTCACTGCCGGATTGGCCCAGACGATCTTACCGGAGAATTCTGCGACGACGATCAGGTCGTCGATCGTTTGGAAAAAACTCCGGAAGTTGTCCTCACTTTCGCGCAATCGTGCCTCGATCCGCCTTCGCTCGGAGATGTCGCGGGCGACGCCAATAATGCCCGCGGGTCTGCCGTCTTCGCCCAACAGGAAGTTGGTTACCACCTCTACCCAGACTGTGCTACCATCTTTGCGGACCTGCTCAAGCTCCAGCCGCCTGGTTCTAGGCGGAGCGTCTGGGTCTTGCTCTGCGAATGCCAGTTCTTCCCCCAGGGTGTTCAGTGCAAGCTGCAGGGAAGCGGGGGGCAGAATCTCGTCTATGCTCAGAGCCATTGCTTCTTCTGGGGTATAGCCGAGAAGCGGCTCGATGGAAGGACTGAAGTATGTCCAGCGCAAGTCCAGGTCCGCCGTCCAAATCACATCCTTGGTGTTCTGTGCGAGCAAGCGGTAACGTTTCTCGCTCTGCTGCAATGCGTTTTCCGCCTCCCTGCGTTCGGTGACGTCGCGCACGTGGAGCAACAGAGAGGGTGTTCCTGCGTAGTCGAAATGGCTCACCTTGATTTCGACGGGAATCGCACGGCGATCGTTGGTCCAACTGTAACCATCGGCGCAATCCAATTCCCCCTTGACCAGCTTCGAGAAATCGCGCGTTACTTCTTCCCGCCGGTCCGGCGGCACTAACTCCAGCACGTGTTTGCCAATCAGGGTCTGCCGGTCTACTCCGTGCAGGCGGCACGCAGCGGGATTGGCATCCAGGACGTTTCCGTTCGGATCCTCGACGAAGATCGCGTCCGGGCTGCGATTGAACAGATTGCTGAATTGTTGTTCACTGCGGCGCAAAGCCTCCTCGGCCTGCTTGCGCTCGGTCAAGTCGATCATACACAACAACGCGTGCTTGATTCCGTTCAGATCGAGTCTTGACACGTGGACATTCAAGTAGAAATCCCGCGTTTTGCCGTCGATCAAGAGACTCATCGACGCGTCGACATCTCGAACAGCGACGTCTCCGGCGAGCACCTGCTCGATCGCATCGCGCACAACGCACTCGTGACACGCGACATCGCGTTCCGATTGAGGTATGTCAAACGATCTGGCACAACTCAAGAAATCGCCCAGGCGACAGCCCATTGCTTCCGGCGCCTTCCCCACCAACCGGGTCGCAGCCATGTTGTGGCGAAGCACCTGACGATGCTCGTCGACCAGCAGCATTGCCACCGGCACTCCGTCCAAAACGGCGTGAAGATTCTCGCGTTCCTGCTGAAGCCATCGCTGTTGGGCTTCCTGTAGTCGCTGGGCTTCTTTGCGCTCCGTGACGTGGTGGAGAAAGCCCACAAAGCCGTCCGGTGTATTGGGCCAGAAGGACATTTCAAGCCAACGCTGGGTGCCATCCGGACGGTTCACTAAGACCTCCGAATGTCTCTCAACATACGCTTCAAAGGCGGCTGGGGAGCCGCCGGGGACGACAAACTCGGTGAGTGAGCGCCCCAACGACTGGCTCGATGAGTATCCCAGGACCTCTTCCCAGGCACGATTCACATAGGTCAGTGTGCCCGCCGCATCACATTCGATAACGACGTCGCGCACCCTGTTTGCGAAGTCGCGGTAGCGGGCCTTTGCTGCTACCATCTCCTCCGTCAATCTGTACTGGATCTGCGATTGGATTTCTCGGTCGTTCGGGGCAGACATGAGTGTTACGCTCGTAGCGAGTCGCGGAGTTCTTGTCGGTCCAGAACTCTGGCGTATAAAGGAAATATGTTCTCGCAATAGAACTCCTGCTCGTCGCTGGTCCGACCGCAGGTGCAATCAGAGAGGATATTCACCCGGAAGCCACGTTCATGAGCAGAACGGCCGGTGGAATCAACACAAATCGACGTGACCGCGCCGGCCAAAACAACGTCAGAGATCCCCCGGCCTTGAAGAACCGCATCGAGCTCCGTATTCGAAAACGCGTTGAGTCCACGCTTGCCGGGTACTTCAAGGATGCGTTTGCCGAATCGTCGCAACTCGGGTATCGTTTCCGCGCCACTGGTCCCGGCCTTGAAGGCGCCAACTTCTTTGACCGCCTTGAGTATTCCGACCGGTTCTTTGAGCTCGCTGTAGTCCGGCGTAAAGACAATGGGCGTAGTAACCATCAAGGTCGGCGTCGAACTCAGCCACGCTACCAGCTCGACGGTGTTTTGCCGGATCGCCGCGACCTGCTGGGCGTCTTCAATGGCCTCCCGAAGAACGCCATCTGGCGCGAAGTAGTCGTTCTGATATCCGATCATTACCAATGCAGTCGTCGAAGCATCCATCACGCAGTTCCTTGTCAATCCAGCCCCGTGTGCGCAGCCTCTGCCGCGGAATTCCTGAGAACATGTTTTGAGATTCGCAGCGGAACTTGCAAGACTTCCGACACAACGGACAAGAGTCGGAATTCTTGCGAATCCCGCTACCATGATACGGCTCATGAAACGACCCTGGGAATTCCAGGACACGCTCCGACGCAACGCGCCCAGCAGATACACCAAAGTAAAGTCTATACGAATACCTGTGCGGCTGTACAGCCCGAATCAATCATGTGGACGCGTGCTGGCCGTGAGAGGCTTCTCCAACCAGTATCTGGTGGGCAAGGCCTTCACCATCTTCATGGTCACGCAATCCGAAACCAATGGCTTCGGCATCTGCGGTAACGGCATTTGGGGCACCGGCGGAATCCCACGGCTGTACCTGCAGCGTGGCGCGTTCCACTACAACGAGTTGACCAAAGCCGTGAGCCTGCATCCCAAGGACCAAGGCCCGACCATCTCGGTCTTCATGCACGACGGAGATCAAACGATCACCGCCGCCACCAACGGAACCCTGAGTGAACCTGTCCCGGGCCTGCACGTCGTCACAGAATTCGGCAGCGGAGGCAACCTTACCATGCCTTTCTGGAGTGGCAACAAGAACTACCCAGGCGACATCGCCGAAATCGCCATCTTCGACCGCAAACTCACAGACGCCGAGCGTACCGGCGTCGAAGCCCATTTGGCCGA
>JADHUC010000229.1 GCA_016784735.1 Pirellulaceae bacterium
ACTTTTTGCCACCAACCTGAAGCGTCTGATCAAAGACTCGCCCATGTCCAGGCGCGATCTGGCCGAGCGCGCTGGCGTGAAGTACAACACGCTCGGTCGATGGTTGAAGACCGGCATCCAGAAGCCGGACGAGCGTACGAAGAAGCCACTCCAGCGAATCTGTCGCCTCCTTCACGTGAAACTCAACGATCTCTGGACCGAGCATGGCGCAAGCGGTGCGGACTTGTACGCTCGGAAGGTGAAAGAGATGGTCGAGATGTGGGAGAAGCTGGGCGTTGAGTATGACGGTGTCGCCGAGTGGATTGATCAGTGGTACAACGCGGCCAAAGTGGCGGAGCGTTTCCGGCAGGAGGAGCCCGATCTCACGAAGATTGTCTTCAAAGTGAAGGCATTGAAATCCGACGGCGAAGTGCAGTCGTACCTGGAGGGCTTGTTGCGGGATTGGGACCTCGACGAACGCCAGTCGTATAAGCGATTGATCGAAGCCACTCAGCGATTCGTCGCCGCTGCCTTGCCGCAGGACGCCGATCAACTCGGCAGGTGGTTTCGTCGTACGCATCCGGAGCGCTGGACAAGATTGCTCCGTTCGCAGAAGCTGGACAACGAAGGCGAGTTGCTCGCGTTCGTGCGCCACATGATGGCCGAAGGACTCTCCCCACACGAAGCCTACGAAGGCCTGCTTCGCCTCTCCAGCGAATCGACATCCGAACAGCGACGCAAGCCGAGAGTTGCGCGCATAGACAAAGGCACAATCGACGGTTTCCGTCCTCGCAGGAGGTGACCCACTTGCCGGTCGGTGGGTACTGCAGCGGCCTAGGAAGAGACCCGGCCCCATCTGACATGTGAATCCTCTGCGGATCACGTTTTCCTCGCGGTGCCGCGTTTCTTTCTCACATCGTCAATTAGCGGCGAAGTTTGCTTGCCGACGTGGATACGCACTGGTAACATGAGCCCTAATCCCTCAGACGCTGTTCCTTTGCCCTACGCAGTTATTATTCTCTCTTTCTTTCCGGTACCACGAAAGCGAATCGGACGGCGAGACTTGGGATACGTCCCGAAGTGACGTATTGCAGTTAGGCCAGGGATCGACACGACTTGCATGCGAGGTATCGGGCGTTCCCTGTAGGACGGAGTGGGAAACCGTGAACGCAGATGACGAGCGAACTATCGACTTCCGAGACGGCGGTTCCACCAATTCTCCACGTGGCAAGCTGGCGATCACGGATGAGAGTGGGCTGAGGATTCGCTGCCCGCAATGTCACCAGCCAATCGAAGTTGTTACGGACGATTTGGCAAGCGACATCTTGTGCAGCACGTGCGGTTCGAATTTCAGTCTTGTCGACGATGTTGGCGCCACGTACAAGGCGGCGGCTCTACGTTCGATCGAGCATTTCGAACTGGTCGATCGGGTCGGTGTTGGTGCATTTGGCGCAGTCTGGAAGGCGCGGGATTCAAAGCTCGATCGCACAGTCGCCATCAAAGTACCGCGCAAGGGCGAACTGAGTCGCGAGGAGACTGAGCAGTTCCTCAGGGAAGCGCGGGCCGCAGCCCAACTGAGGCACCCCAACATCGTCGGCGTGCATGAGGTCGGCCGCGACGGCGACACGGTCTACATGGTCACCGATTTCGTGCGTGGCGTTACCCTAGACGATTGGCTATCGGGGCAGGAGTTCAGCCAACGCGAGGGTGTTGAACTCTGTGCAAAGATAGCCGACGCGCTGCATCACGCCCACGAGAAAGGCGTCATTCACCGCGACGTCAAGCCCGGCAACATCATGCTGGATTATGAGGGCGAGCCTTATGTTATGGATTTTGGGCTTGCCAAACGCGAAGTAGGCGAGTTGACGATGACGGTCGACGGCCGTGTGCTGGGAACGCCTGCCTACATGTCGCCCGAGCAGGCATCTGGTGACGCACACCAGGCAGATCGCCGAAGCGACACTTACTCACTTGGCGTTGTGCTTTACCGGTTGCTAACAGGCGAGTTGCCATTTCGTGGCAATACAAGGATGCTGGTCCTGCAAATCATCAACGAGGAACCAGCCAGTCTGCGAAAACTCAATGGCCATGTCTCGCGCGACCTGGAGACGATCACTCTCAAATGCTTGGAAAAGAGTCCGGAGAGACGGTACGCTTCGGCCGGCGAACTCGGCAAGGAGTTACGGAGGTACTTGCGTGGCGAGCCGATTCTCGCCCGGCCTATCGGCAGAACAGAGAGGCTGTGGCGCTGGGCGAAGCGAAATCCACGAGTAGCCGCATTGAGTACAGCGATCCTTCTCCTACTGATCGCCGCGTCGCTGGGTTCGATGGCGGCGGCGCTTCGTATCAACAAGGCCAAAGACCAAGCCGAAGCCAACGAAGCGAAAGCGCGAAGAGCAGAAACAAGCGCAATCTTGGCGCGAGACGAACTTGCCGATGCACTGCAACGCGAACAGGATGCGCTTCGCGTGGCCGGAGCGACCGTCACGGATATGTACACGTCGCAAGGGCTGGCTGCCGCCGAGCGAGGGGCTTCGGGAGATGCGGTCTTGTGGTTTGCCAATGCCGCGAACGCCGCAATAGAGCACCCAGATCGACGCCAGGCCAATCTGGTACGCATGGCGTCCTGGTCGCATCTGACCGTTCAGCCAATTCATGCACTACCCGACTTCGTTCGTCGAGCCTATGAGATCGGCTTTCATCCAGGTGGTCGCTATTTCATGGCGTTAGCCAGCGGCGGCACGTGCATCATTTGGGATCTGGAGCGAGACGAACCGGTTGCGCTTGAGAAGACCGGCGTTGCACTTGTGCGCTCTGCACGCTGGAGCCACGACGGTAAGTGGCTGGCTCTAGGGGCAACGGATGGGAGCATCAGACTGGTCACATTTCCTGAACTTGAACCGGCGGCACAGTTCCAGTTGGACGGTTCCGTATACTCGCTAGCCTTCGATCGTGCAGACCAACTTGTCGCGGCCGGCAGCAAGACGGTGCGCGTGTGGAGTTGTGCCGATGGCGAACCTGTTTCCGAGGAACTGGTGCACCCGGCGCCGGTTATGCAGTTGGCGTTCTCGTCGAATTCTGCGTACTTGGCCACTGCGGGCGCCGACGAAATGGTCCGAGTGTTTGCCGTTGACAACGAGGAACAGGCGACGGCACCTTTATTCGATCCGGTGCCTCACGTTCGACCGCGGTTTCACTCCACGCAGCTTGTCAAGCCAATATTCCTTGACGACGACCGCAAGCTGCTCACACTGAGTGGCGAGTCTGAGATAACCATTCGCGATGCGGTAACCGGCGAGCAGATGAGCACTCTGCCGGTTTCGGAACACATCCATGCCATTACGCCTGATCCCTTCGGGCGATACTTGGCGATATGTGAGAATTTTGCTGTCCGTCTATGGGATTCTGCGGACAACAGGATGGTAGGCCTGAGTATGCGGCATGCGAACCGCGTCCTGTCCGTGGCATTCAGTCCCGATGGCGTCAGATTGCTGACCGCTGGTATCGACAGCATGGTCTATCAATGGTCTCTTCCCTCCGGGCAGAAACTGGGATCAGGGCTTGAGCACCAGAATGAACTGTCGCATGTCGCCTTCTCTCCGAATGGCATGACTTTCGCGACGGCCCAGCGGGACGGCTTGGTGCGTATTTGGCGGCAACCTGACTCCGGAGCGCCGCATCAGCCGGTCCGGATTGGGGCGGACGAGTATCTTACAGTGAGTCCGGACGGACGGTTCGTGATGCCTGCTGGCTGGAATCTCAACAGAAACCAGACGTCCACGCAGGTATTCGAATTGGCCACAGGCGAGGCGGCCGGAGCTACATTGGAAACCGCAGGACTACTGAACGGAGCTGCGTTTTCTCCCGATGGGCGTTGCGTCGTGACGTTGAGTTCGGACAAAGAGAGTCTCGCGAAGCGCGGATGGATGGACGTTCATTTGGATCGGGACAAGGGTTGGATCGAGTTTTGGAATTGGAGGACCGGAAAGCAGCAACTCGATCCGCTCGAAGCGCCTTCCGAGCCGAAAGGTGCTGCTTTCTCTCCCGACGGCAAGATACTGGTTGTCGTGTGTGGCGGCGGACAGGTACTGCTTGTCGATGCTGAGTCGGGCGAGCAGATTCGGCAGCTTCAGCAACCCGGCAAAATCCAAATCAGTCTCAATACTCCTGAATGGGTTCGCTTCGTCCCGCCGGATGGGCGTCTTTTCGTGACGTACGGTTTCGGCGCGGGTGTCCAGGTTTGGGAAGCCGATTCTGGAAAACTCGTACGCTCGATTCCGCAAAAGTCGCTGTCCCACGTCGATTTCTCGGAAGACGGAAAGCTAATAGTGACAGCTTCGCGCGACAACACGGCTCGTGTATGGCAGGTGGAAGATGGCAAACCGGCAGGCCCGCCGTTGGAGCATAGCAATTGGGTCTTTCGCGCTCGGCTCAGTCGCGATCAGCGATACGTGCTGACTGCATGTCGCGATCACATGGCAAGGCTGTGGGACTGGCGGTCGGGCAAGCTGGTTGGGCCTGCCATGGAGCACGAGGATGAAGTGTTCGATGCGGCGTTTCATGCCGACGAACGATGGGTGCTGACCGCCGGGCGCGACCGGACGATACGATTCTGGGAAGGAAGCACGGGGCAACCGATTGCGCCACAATCACGTTTTACTCGCTCTATCCACCAAGTGTACGTGACCCCGGACGGGAAACACGCGGTTGCCCCAACGTCGAGCCTCTCTTTCACGGTATTCACCCTCGGTCACTTGACAGATCCTGGGATCTCAGACGCGATACTGGACGTTAGGACCATCGGCGAAGTTGTTGCCGGTCGTCGAGTGATCGGTGGGGGAGTCACGAATCTGACAACAGACGAATGGCGCGAGGCCTGGCGCAAGTTGCGCGAAGCAACTGCGATGAGCGATCCGAATGTGGTCTCTTCTCGCAACCGGCAAAACGAGCATCGCCGCGAGTCCCACCGGCTTCTGAAGGCCAGACAGTGGAGCGCGGCGCTCTGGCACATCGAGCGGTCGATAGCACTCGGAATGGACGACTGGCAAGCATACTACGACCGCGGTTTTACCCGGTACTCGTTGAAAGAGCACAAGGCGGCTGTCGAGGATTTCGGACGTGCACTTGAGCTCAATCCCGAGCACACCGAGTCGTATCACTTTCGGGCCCATGCACAGATGAACCTGGATAACTTCGGCCCAGCCCTCAAAGATGTGAATGAAACGATAAGCCGGGATCCGGATCGCGCACATTTCTTTACCATGCGCGGCGATTGCCACAGACAACTGGGGCGCCTACGTGAGGCCTTTGACGACTATGCTCAGGCGGATCGACTCCAGCCGCCCCACGATTCAGGATTACAGCGTGCGGCCATGGCTAGGTATCTGGGGCTGCTGGCTGCATTGCGCGCAGAGGAGGATGATAAGACTACACGGCAAGTGCTATCGCGCATCCATGTGCTGGGGACATCGCTGGCGGAGCAGGACCCGAACGATATCCACATGTACAACATGGCGTGCGTCTGTGCGCTCTTGGCCTCCCTTGCCGAAGAAACTGACGAAACAGCGACTTCTGAAAGCGATCTTCGAGAGGAACACCAGGACCGCGCCGTTCAGTGGCTTCGAAAAGCGTTCGCGGCTGGCTATGACGACATCGAACACATGGAGGCCGATTCGGATTTGGAGGCCGTACGTAGCTATCCGGGATACCAAGCCCTTCTCAAAGAACTCAGAGATTGAGTCCTCTGCCACCGGCCTATTCGCCGGCACCTCTGGTTCGTTGGTGCAATTACTCGGGTGCGTACTGCGCGAAGCGGTGCTTTTCAGCGGCTTTCATGTAGGCGTCTGCGCCGTCGATCACGTCTTGCTTCACCAGATCTTCCAGGGCGTCGTCCATCGACTGCATGCCTTCGCGCTTGCCGGCTTGCAGCACGGATGTGATTTTCTCGATCTTTCCTTCGCGAATGATGTTGGCTACGGCGTGCGAGCCGAACAGGATTTCGTTCGCTGCAACGCGACCGCGGCCGCCCTTGCGGCGAAGCAATTGCTGGGCGACGATGCCCTTTATCGACTCGGCCAGCATGGTGCGGATCTGGGCCTGCTGGTCGCTGGGGAACACGTCGATGATGCGGTCGATCGTTTTCGGGGCGCTGTTGGTGTGCAGCGTGCCGTAGACCAGCGTACCCATGCTGGCTGCGCTGATCGCCAAACTGATGGTCTCCAAGTCGCGCATTTCGCCCACCAGCACCACATCTGCGTCCTGGCGCGTGACGGCCCGCAGGGCAGCGGCAAACGAGTCGGTGTGCGTGCCGACTTCGCGGTGGGAGATCATCGACTTTCTGTTCTGATGAACGAACTCAACCGGGTCTTCGATCGTGACGATGTGTTTCTTATCGCGGCAGTTGATGTGGTCGATCATGGCGGCAAGCGTTGTCGACTTGCCGCTGCCCGTCGGCCCCGTCACCAAGACGAGCCCGTTGCCCAGTTCGGTTAGCCTTCTGACCACGTCCGGAAGGCCAAGCTCTTCGATCTTGAGGATCTTGGTGGGAATCAGCCGCATGACCGAGGCGTAGCCGGTTCGCTGGAAGAAATAGTTGCAGCGGAACCGGGCTTTGTCCTCGATGCCATACGCAAAGTCGAAGTCCAAATTCTCCCGGTAGCGTTCCTGCTGAGCATCGCTACATATTTCAAACAGATAGTCGGACAGCGAACTTTCGGTCAGAACGTCATGGTCTTCCACGGGCCTGACTTCACCGTCGATGCGGTACTTGGGCTTCTGGCCGACGACCATGTGAAGGTCGGACGCATCGACCTCTTGCATGTTCAGAAGTAGTTGATCGATCTGGGCCATGGCCAAGCTCCTATACTTTTGCAAGCCCTCGTTGGACCATCTTCTTGTCTTCGGCGCGCGAAATCGCATCCGCTTCCGAGATTCGTCCCTCCCTGGCCAAACGAACCAGGGATTCCTCCATCAGGACCATCCCGTGCTGCTTGCCGGTTTGCATCAGGCCGCGAATCTGGTGTACCTTCTCCTCGCGAATCAAGTGTCCGATGGCCTGCGTGTTGACCAGAATTTCCAGCGCCAGCACCATCGACTTGCCATCGGCGCTGGGCAGGAGCTGTTGAGAAACAATGCCCCGCAACGATTCGGAAAGCATGGCCCGGATTTGCGGCTGCTCCTTGGCCGGGAAAACGTCTAACACGCGGCCAATCGTTCGTATGGCGTCGGGCGTGTGCAGCGTGGCCAGCACCAAATGGCCGGTCTCGGCTGCCGTGATCGCCAGAGAAGTTGTCTCCAAGTCACGCATTTCGCCGACCATGATCACATCCGGCGCTTCGCGCAACGCAGAACGTAAGGCATTACTGAACGACTTGGTGTGGACGCCCACCTGCCGCTGATTGACATGCCCTTTCCTGCACGGTTGCACGAACTCGATCGGGTCCTCGACCGTGATGATATGTTCGGCTCGTGTATTGTTGATTCTGTCCACCATGGCGGCCAGCGTCGTCGTCTTTCCGCTTCCTTTCGGGCCGGTCACCAGCACAACGCCAACACGATAGTCGGTGAACTTCATTACCTGTTCGGGCAGATTCAGTTCTTCGAACGTCGGGACCTCGTTTGGGATGGCTCGGAAAATAGCGTCCATGCCGCGATGTTCTCGCAGGTAGTTCGTGCGAAACCGTCCCAGCTCTTTGCCGCCGTCATAGCAGAGGTCCAAATCGTTCGTCGACAGGAACTGATCGCGTTGTTCCTCGTCCAAGATCGCCAGCAACGATTCTTCGCACTCCTCGACGGACAAACGTGGCCGAGGCAAGGGCCGCAGCACGCTGTTGACTCGCACGATAGGAGCCATGTTGGCCTTGATGTGCAGATCGGACGCGCCCGCCTCGCGAGTGTCCATCAAGAGGCGGTGAATCAATTCGAGGCCGGCTTCCGGCAGCGGGATCGTCTCTTGGCCGGCGGCGACCAACGATTCCACTTCCGGCTCGGGTTCCGTCTCCTCTGCCGGGGCCTCCTCTGACGACTCGGATGCCGCTTCCGGTTCGGGCACAGCCTCGGATTCCGGCTCCGGTTTCGGTTCGGGCGGCGCTTCCTCTTCAGGCTCCGCCGCGACCGTCTCGGGCTCGTCGAACAGATCGTCAAACGAATCAATCTGTTCGGCGAAGAGTTTGTCCAGTTGCTTTTGGTAAACCGCCAGGAACTGCTCAGCCTTCTTCTCGGTCAGAAGTTCCCTCTCGACTAACGACTTCACCGCCAGCTTGGGATCTTCGACTTCGTCCAGCAAGGCGTCCACTTCCTCCTCGGACAACAGTTTGTTGTGCAGAACGATTCGCTTGAAGACTTGATGAGTCGGCTTGGACATTCGAACCTCCGGTCGTGAAGCACGGGGATTCCATCTGCGCGTCGCACATTATGATATCATCCGTAAAGTGAACCGCATAGCAAGAACTATGACTTCTTCGGCCTGCGGACTACAATTGTTACGGAAGGTTGTATCATGTGGGGCACGTTTCCAACGTGCCATTTGGGTTGTGAGCACGTTGGAAACGTGCCCCACGACAGGAGAGAGCCTAATGAACAACGACAACGATCGAGACATCTACGGTGATGCCATCCAACGTCTCGACCGGGCCTTCGAGTACGCCGACATTGACGAAGAGGCGGTCGAACGGCTCAAGCATCCCAAGCAAGTCTTGGAAGTTTCGATACCGGTTCGCATGGACGACGGCTCGCTGCGCGTGTTTACGGGCTACCGTGTACGACACGACGACACACGCGGGCCCACGAAGGGCGGGATCCGTTATCATCCCGACGTGGATCTGGCGGAGGTCAAGGCGTTGGCGTTTTGGATGACGTTCAAATGCGCCGTGGTTCGGTTGCCGTACGGAGGCGGCAAAGGCGGCGTGATCGTCAATCCGAAAGAACTGTCACGCATGGAATTAGAGCGGCTGACGCGCGGCTTCATCGCGCAAATCGCCGACTTCATCGGACCGGAAACCGACGTGCCGGCCCCGGACGTGTATACCAATGCCATGATCATGGGTTGGATGATGGACGAGTACTCGAAGATCCACCGCCGGCGCACGCCGGCCGTGATCACCGGCAAGCCGATTCCCCTGGGCGGTAGCCTTGGGCGAGTGGACGCTACCGGCCGTGGTGCGTATTACTGCATCAAAGAGCTGGAAAAGAAACGCGGCTGGAAACCGGAGGACATCCGCGTTGCCGTGCAGGGCTTCGGCAATGCCGGCCAGCACGTTGCGCGACTGCTTCATGGCGACGGCTATCGAATGGTCGGCGTCAGCGATTCACAGGGCGGAATCTACACTCCCGAAGGCTTTGACATCCCCAGCTTGATTCACGTGAAGGAGGAATCGCGACGTTTGCAGGCCGTCTACTGCGAAGAATCCGTTTGCTCGACAGTCCACGCCGACAGCATCACCAACGAGGAGTTGCTTGAGCTGGATGTCGACATACTGATTCCCGCCGCACTGGAGAATCAGATCACAGCCGCGAACGCTAACCGAATCCAGGCTCCCATCATCGTCGAGGTGGCCAACGGCCCAACCACCAGCGACGCGGATCAAATCCTGAACCAGCAAGGGAAGCTGGTCGTGCCCGACATCCTGGCCAACGCCGGTGGCGTCACGGTCAGCTATTTCGAATGGGTACAGAACAAAGGCGGCTACTATTGGACCGAGGACGACGTGCAGAAGAAGCTTCACGAGATCATGGCTCGCGAATTCAACGCGGTCCACGACCTCATGGAGCAGAAGAACATCGACATGCGTACTGCAGCGTATGCACTGGCACTTAGCCGAATTGGCGAGGCCATCGCCTCTCTGGGTACTGCTCGCTACTTTGCCGGGGGGCAGGTTTAGATGGGGCGTGTGGACGGCGGCTCATGACACTAGAATCCACCCAATCGAACTGGTCTTCGCCATTGGCGTTCAGTGTGGGCAACCGTCCTTGCATGCCCCATTCTGCTGGTTGTGCCAATTCGAGCGATCTTGCAAACTAATGGATTAACGGTAGCTGACTGCACAGCGTGTGGGAATACACTGCCCACTGCTGCGACTAGCTTGCGACACCTCCTGCAAATCTGATTCTTGCGGTCAGCCCGGGATATCTCCTCACACTTGCTCAACGGAACAGAGGGAGTGGCAAAGTGAGACCCTCGCAACGCAACAGACGCCGATTGGCCCCACGGCGTCGTTTCCGCCATCTTCTCCTCGAACAACTCGAAGTGCGCGCCATGCTTGCGGGCGTTATCGAGTTGGGCCCCTCCGACAACATCGCACTAGACCAGCCCCGCGTCGCGATGGAGTTGATAAAGAATGGGGAGAGTGTTGGCCCGGGCATCTTCAACACGTTTCTGCTCGATACTGGCGCTAATAGTGTGCTGGCGATGGCAACGGCCGTCGGTGATATGGAGGGGCCCCCGATCGCATACGAGACTCAAGGCAAGTTTGAGGAGAAAGGCGTCGCTGGCGATCATCCAATGGATATCTCCATCGCCTACCGCTTCGATTTTGCCGGCACCAGCGGGGTCCGTAACACGCTCCCCGATACCCGAATTCTCTCCGATCCCAACAATGATTTCAGCATCTTCGGTCCCTGGGGGATCGTGGGCATGCCGGCGATGGTGAATCGCGTGACGTCGCTGGATATGACCGGCTGGTCGGGCGGGGGCACCGGCTTGGAGGACCTCTACATGAAAACGGCCTTCTCGGGCTCAGTACCGGCTGACACAGAAGGCCATCGCTACGCGATCCAAGTTGACAACACTCCGTCATTCGATCCGCAGGACGGGTTAGTCTCGGGAGACTTGCCCGTCTGGGCCGACGTGCCCTTCCTGACCGCGGTACCGACGCACCATGGCGTCGGACAAGAGGGGAACTTTCTGTTCGACACCGGCGCGCAGATAAGCGTTATCTCCGAGCGCCTGGCCATCGGCATCGGTCTAGACAGCAACGACGATGGCAAGCTCGACGAGAACGACGACTCGTTCGTGACCAGGCAGGAGGTCGGGGGCGTCGGCGGAACGGTCAACGCTCCCGTGCTCGCGATTGACGAGGTCCATGTACCAGTCAAGCAGGTTTCCACTGGTGACGATGTCGAGTTGGTCTGGACGCACCTGCAGTGGCTGGTGCTCGACATCGACACGGGTGAGGGCCAAGCCAGTCTGGACGGCGTGTTCGGATCGGACCTGATCACCAGTGGCTGGTTCCATGCGTTCTTCTTTCCCGGCGAGCTAGACGGTTACATCGATCAGGTTCACCTGGACTTCCAGGACATGGACAACGGGTCCGGGACCGTCTATTTGGACCTCAACGCCAGTGTCGACAAGGTAATCGTTCCCGGACCCGGTATTCGGCTCAAGCAGACAGCCCGATCCACCGACGTGGCCGAAGGCGGTGTCACGGATACGTACAGTGTGGTACTGACCGGCGAGCCGACGGCAAACGTCACCGTCGCGTTGGGGAACACCGACGGGCAAGTGACTGCGGTCAACGATGCCGACCAGCGCAACCAGTTGGTTTTCACTTCAACCGATTGGAGCACACCCCAGGTCGTCCGTGTCGCGGCGGTCGATGATACCGTGGCCGAGGGTCCTCATACCGACGTGATCACCCACACAGTCACCAGCGGGGACGGTGACTACCATAACATGACCGTCCCTGACATCACGGTCAACGTGACCGATGACGATCTTCACCTGATCACAATCACCGAGGACCAAGCCGGGCAGAGCGTTATCACCTCGCTCGACGTGGCCGAAGGCGGGACCGCCACGTATTGGGTCGCCCTCAATAGTCAGCCGCCCTCCGGTTCTATCATCTACGTCCAGCTCCAGGATCCCACGTCCCAAGTGGATCCCACCCACAGCGATGGTCTATTGACTGACACGGTTGAGTTCACGGACACCAACTGGAACGTGCCTCAGGCAGTGGAAGTCACGGGCGTGGACGATGCGTCGCCCGAAGGCCCCCACCAGACGCAGATCGTCCATACGGTGTACGACTTTACGGACATTTTCAACGTGGTGACTTTGGGCCGAAGCAATTTTCCAGTCAATATTTCGGACAACGATCTCGGAGGTGTGGTGATCACCGAGACGGACGGTGGTACCGATATCGCGGAAGCAGGTGGCACCGACACATATCAGATTGCCCTGGCGACCGTGCCGACCGGAGAGGTAAAGATCACGGTGTCGGCCGATTCCCAGACACAGGTAAGCATCGACGGCACCAATTTCTCCCCGAGCCGCGACCTGACGTTCAATTCGACCGATGCCCAGACGATCACGGTGCGGGCCCTGGATGACGACGTGGCCGAGGCCGGCCACGCGGGCAACATCACCCACGCTGTCACAGTCCCGGTGAACGATCAGATGTATCCGACAACACTGTCGATCGGGGACGTGTCTGCCGCGATCACGGACAACGACTCGGCCGGCTTGAAAATCACTGTCGATCAGCAAGGGCAGAACCCCATCACCTCGGTCAACGTTGCCGAAGGGGGCACCGAGGTAACGTACTGGGTGGCGCTCACAAGCGAGCCAAAGGCCGAAGTTACGATCTTCCTGGGTAACTCCGATGGACAGGTCTCCGTGGTGGATGATGATCCGGACAACGAACTGAAATTCACCACAGGGAATTGGAGTACACCGCAGCAGGTCCACGTCAATGCGGTCGACGACGAGGTGGTGGAAGGGGCGCACAGCGACCGGATCATCCATGGGGCGGTCAGCGGTGATACTAACTACCGCGGTAACGTTCTCCTGGCGGCCAACGTTGCCGACAACGATTCGCCGCCGACAGTGGCGATCGCCCGAACTGGTTCGAGCCCGACGAACGCGAATACCGTGGTATTCGATATAACATTCAGCAGGGACGTGCAGAACGTCAATTTCACCGATTTCACCTTAGACCGATCCGGCGTGACGACCGCCGCCCTGACCGCTGGAGACGTGACGGACGCGGGGGATGGGGATGCAGCGACGTATCAGGTGACGGTCAGCAATGTGGCGGGAAACGGGACGCTGGGGCTGGACATTGCCAGCGACACAGACATTGCGGATCTGGCGAGCAACGCATTGAATCAGACGCCCACCCCCGACGAGACTTACACAATCGACAACACCGCGCCCACGATTCAGTCCATCACGTCGACAACGACGGACGGTTCTTACAACGCGGGTGACACGATCAACGTGACAGTGACGTTCTCGGAGAGCGTGACGCTTTCGGGCGGCACTTTGGGCGTAACGCTGGACACGACCGACGTGGTGAGCATTTTGGCGTTCAGCAATTCGGCTACGGCGTCGGGGACGTACACGGTGGGTGCAGGGGACACGAGCGGTGATCTGGATTCGACGGCCATCGCGCTCGATGGCGGGACGCTTCGGGACGGGGCGGGCAATGACGCGACGATTTCGCTTCCGGCGACGACGATTGCCGATGGCAGCGACATCGTGATCGACACGGGGGCACCGACGATTCAGTCCATTACTTCGACGACGGGGGACGGTGCGTACAATGCGGGCGACGCGATAGACGTGACGGTGACGTTCTCGGAGGATGTGACGCTTTCGGGCGGGACTCTGGACGTGACGCTGGACACGACCGACGTGGTGAGCATTGTGGCGTTCAGTAATTCGAGCACGGCATCGGGCACGTACACGGTGGGTTCGGGTGACACGAGCGTGGATCTGGACTCCACGGCCATCGCGCTAAACGGAGGCACGCTTCGAGATGGGGCGGGCAATGACGCGACGATCTCGCTTCCGGGTACGACGATTGCCGATGGCAGTGACATTGCGATCGACACGGCGGCGCCCACCCCGACGATTACCGGCCCGTCCAGCCCGACGGGCAGCGATCCGTTTAACGTGACCATCGACTTTGGCGAGACCGTAGCCGAGTTTGTCCAAGCCGATGTCACGGTCGGCAACGGTTCGGTCACGAACCTCACGGACAACGGCAACGGCAATTTCACCGCCACGATTGACGTCACGGCGGACGCCCAGGTCACGGTGGACGTGGCAGCCAATGTGGCCCAAGATCAAGCGGGCAACGCAAACGCCGCCGCCACGCAGTTCTCGGTGACCTATGCTGCTGACCTAGACCACGACGGAGTGAGCAACGACACAGAGGACGGCGCGCCCAACCAGGGCGACGGCAATAAGGACGAAACCCCCGACAGCCAACAGAACCACGTTGCGTCGCTGCCCAATGCCGTGGATGGCAGCTACGTCACCCTGGCCGCGCCCTCCGGGACGACATTGGTCGGCGTCACGGCAACAGGCAACCCGTCGCCCAATGACGCTCCAGAAGGCGTCGATTTTCCAATCGGCTTTTTCGACTACACCGTCAGTGGAGTCGCGGTCGGCGGGTCGGTGGTTGTTACGCTATATCCGGGATCCGGAGTGGTGGTAAATACGTACTGCGTGTACGGCCCGACGCCGGGTGATCCGACCGACCATTGGTACCCATTCATGTTCGACGGCCAGACGGGCGCGAAGATCTTTGCGAACCGCATCGAGTTGCACTATGTCGACGGCGGCCGTGGCGACAGAGATTTGACGGCAAACGGAATCATCGTCGACCCCGGAGCGCCGGGTGGGAGCGAATTCCTCTGGCAAAACCCGGTGCTGCGGGAAGACGTGAACGGTGATACGCTGGTCACGCCACTGGACGTCTTGATACTGATCGCCGACATCAACTCAGGCCGACCGCAACTGCCCAGGACATTGGAAGGCTCGGACGTTCTGCCGCCCTATCCCGACGTTGATCCAAACTACGAGGTGACGCCGCTGGACGTCTTAGTCGTCATCGCCTACCTCAACGCGAAGGCCAGCGGTAGTGGCGGCGAGGGCGAGTCTGTTGCGCTGAATCCCCGTGAAGACCCGTTGGGATTACAGATCGGTGACCTGGGACAGAGCAACGAAATCGCCGGACCGCTTCGTACGCTGTTGCCCGTTGTCCAGTCAGCCTCCGCTCGGGCTGTCGCAACCGCTACCGATGGCGAGCCGGATCTACCTAGACCGAATCCGTCCGAAGCTGGCCGCCGTTCCTCGGGCCGAGCATTTGGCCTGCACGACGCGTTTCGTCGCTCCGACGTGAACCGCCCGCCTCCGACCAATGCCAGCGACCAGGATCTAACGTCACTGGACGACAACTCCTTCGACTCTATTCTGGAAGCCATTGTCCCCGATGTTCACCGCAAATGGGGCGCAGGCTGAGGCGACCGTTGGGCAATCAAGCGAGAGCGATGCACGTGGCCTGTAAAACGGTCTCTCAAGTCAGTCCTATCCGTTCGCCTTCAGCCTCGCGGCGACGCCTTGCTCGATTGCCTTCAGTTCGCCGAGGAATTCGCCGGTGATCTCCTCGGGCGGCAGGAAGATCGTGTTGGATCCGTCGATGCGCTGCGGCGGCACGCGTACCGTGTTCTTCAGCGGTTTGTAGCTGAAGGTCATCTCTGGTATCTGTTCGCTTAGCGGGTAGTGCATGAACGACCATCCGCCGTCGGCAAGTTGATTGTCCATGAACGTGAACACCGCAACCCGCTCGGCCACGCGATAGGCCCGTTCGATCGTCTCTTCATCTTCGGGGGCGTACTTGACCAGGACTCGCAACAATTCGCCGGCGCCCCAGCCGACTTTGCACTTCGACGGCCACAGGAATGTGTCCAGCGGCATCCTGGTTTCGAACTCCAATAGCGCAAGAGCCGCATCCAGGTACGGCCGTGCCTGCTGGCCGGCTTCGCCCCATTCGCTCCGCATGACGTCATACAGAAGAGCCAAGTAGGCCATCGCCGTGCCCTCTTGCCAGAATTCCTGCTTCGGGTCTTTCGTGTTGACGGTTTTCGAGATCTTTTCGCCTGGGCCTACGTCGGTAACCAAGTTGCCGTCGGGAGTCACCTGAGTGAACAACTGCCCGGCTTCCATCGGCTCGCGGTTGGCATCCACCCAGCGGCGCACCCAGTCGCCCACCGCACGCGCCCGGTCGCGCATGTCAAGGGCGATCATCAGGTGGCCGAAGAAAGTTGTGTTTAGGGCGCCGATGATCGGCTGCTCTTCGATATTGGCCGGATCGTCGCCGATGTAATGAAAGCAACCGCCGGACGGCTCGTGTTGGTACTGAAGAATACGGTCCAGCACTCGCTGCTGGCGAATCAACGGATGGTCGATCCACGCGGCCACTTTGCCGAAAGTCAAGGGTCGGTAGATGCGTTGACTGTCCTTGTACTCCGGCCCCTCCTCGGGAAAGTAGAAATCGCCGTTTTCGCGCAGGGCCTCTTCCCCGGCCCAATCCAGCATTCGTGCGATGACGTCATGGTCGACCCCAGCAGCATACATGCCCCAAGACGCCTTGTGCATGTAGCTGACGCACCGATCGCGAAGGATCGGCCCGTTCGGATCGATCCGTCCCGCCAGGTACTCGCCTCCCAGACGCAGTGCAATCCGCATCGCACTCAGCAAGTGCGCTGGATCCGTAATTCGCCAATTCATGCTGCTTCAACTCCGTTATGAATCATAGTTCTGAAGGGCCTAACCATCCTTAATCTCACGCTTCTCCGGGTCGTAGATCTGTCGCCGCCCGGTGTCCGCGGCTTTGACAGCCATGATCACGGCCGCGGCGTGCTGCAGACCGGCTTGGGCCGGCGCGCGGCACGTTCCACGGTTGCGGATACACTGGAGCCAATCGAGGAAATGATCGGGGGTTTCGATCGGCTCGACCAGCGTCTCTTCTGCGGGCAACTCGCTCGGTTTGCCGGCACCGGCGCGCGAGTACGAGGGTTTCGTCCACGGCGTCAAACTCAACGTACCCTGATCGCCCATGAAGGAAATGTGATTGCCGTTGCTGTTGCCGAAGTTGGTCGTGTAGCTGACCATGAAACCTTCGGGATAGATCCACGTGGCTTGGACCTGGTCCGGGCAAGTGAACTTGTGTTCGTCGATCCAAGTGAAGGTCCCGTGCTGTCCGGTTGCGCTCTCAGGGAACTTCGCACCGGTGATGTAGTGCAGCAGGTCGACAAAGTGGCTGGCCAGGCCGGGCACTGGCCCGTCGGAAAAATCGCGATAGCCGTACCAGCCGCTGAACTTGTCCGCGCGGAACGGCTGATCCGGCGCGTCCATTAGGAATTCCTTCCAGTCGACGTCTTCCTTCTTCACGTCCTTTACTCGCGAATACCAATAAGGCCGGGTGCTGTTGCGACTCTGCTCGATTCGCGAGAGTTTCCCGAACACACCGCTTTGGAACAATTCGCGGCAGCCGGTCGAAGTCGGGAGGCTGCGGACCTGAGTGCCTATCTGGCAGACCGCCTTTGCCGCCTTCACCGCATCCACTGCCCGTTTCACCTTTTCGAAGTCCATGCCCAGTGGCTTCTCGCAGTAGACGTCCTTGCCTGCCTTGGCCGCGGCTTCCAGGTGCGTCGTATGTTGATGGTCGCACGAAGCGATCATCACCGCGTCGAGATCTTTCACGGCCAGAAGATCGCGATACGACACGAGGGCCTGTGGTGATCCTCCGTACCACTCCTTGGCCGCCGCCGCGGCCTCTTCGCGGCGCGACTTCCATGGATCGGACACAGCCACGATCTCGCAGTTCTGCGATTCGCTGTGAGCATGGACGCCGGGCATGTGCGCCCGCCGTCCGCGGCCCCCGCAACCGATGACGCCAATGTGAATGCGATCATTGGCACCAACAACCCGAGCGTAACTGCTCGCAGGCATAGCCAGCGCTGCTGCGCCGACGGACGCCGTCTGGATGAACTGCCGACGAGATTGAGAGCGTTCCATAGCATGTCTCCCATCACCGAAGCTTGTCTGATTTGACTTGTTCCGCATGCATTCCAGCCGGTACGTGCCGGCCGGGCAGCTAAACAGCATACCGTACAAACCCCTTGAGTGCGATTGTGTCAGGTATTTCTCGCAGAAGTTCCCGCGATCCGGGTTCAGATCCACGTCAATGTGAAATACAATGGGATCGCGAACCAAACGAGGAGGAGTATCCAGATGGATCAAATGAACCGACGCGAGTTTGCCGGCGTATCGCTGGCGGCGCTAGGTGCGGCAACGTTGGTCGGACGGACGGACGCGGAAGAAGAAACCACAGCCAAGCTTCCCACGGTCCGCTGGGGAGAACATGAAATTGCGCGAGTGCTGGTGGGACACAATCCGATCAAAGGAGGGTCGCATTTCAGCTCGGAATTGAACAGCGATATGCGCGAGTGGTTCGCGAACCGGGAACATGGTCTCGAACTGCTCCGCCGTTGCGAGCAATGCGGCATCAATGCGGCCCAGATGGGCGGCAAAGACATCGAGAATCTCTTGCGAGCACACTACGCTGAAGGCGGAAGTCTTAAGTGGATCGCTACGTTCTACTCCAAGCCCGGCACTAACGAAGCCACGGAAGAACTGGCTCGAATCCTGAAGATGGACCCGAAGCCGATCGGGGCGCAGCAATTTGGCAACGTCTCCGACGCGTTCATGCGGATGGGCAAGCCCGATCGGCTGAAAGAGAACTTAAAGATGCTACGCGACGCCGGATTGCTGGTCGGACTGTGTTCTCACAACCACCAGACGATCGACTATGCCGAAGAACACAACTGGGACGTCGATTTCTACCAATGCTGTTTCTACACGTCCGCGTTTAGCTTGGATCCCGCGAAACGAGGCAAGGAGACGTTCGAGGAACAGTCGCGACGTGCGATGGTGAAGACAATCCAACAGGTATCGAAACCCTGCATTGCCTTCAAAGTGCTTGCCGCCAACCGCCATTGTCACACGGCCGCCGGCGTCGAGCGAGCAATTCGTTTTGCCTTTGCGAACATCAAGCCCACGGACGTGGTGCTGCTGGGCATGTGGCAGAAGTACAAGGACCAAGTGGCCGAAAACGTGGGCTGTGCGCGGGGGAGCTTCGCGTAGGTCCCGTCTGCCGGACCTACTTAGTCCACTTCGCCGGCCACGCGGAAGCCGACGTTGTATACTCGCTGCCACGGCCAGTAGCACAGCCGGAAGGCCGAACGGCATCGTTTGGGCCGGTCGCGCCACGAGCCGCCGCGAACAACTCTCTTGCCCTGCGCCGCCGCGTCGTCCCGCCCGTCGCCCGAGTCGTACGGATACGGGCGGTAGGCGGTCCGCGTCCACTCCGCCACGTTGCCGTGCATGTCGTGAAGCTGCCAGGGATTTGGCTGATACCGACCCACAGCGACCGTGACCAGCCCTTTGTCGTTGTATCGGCCATCGCGAGGGATCCAATCGTCGTACTTGGTAAATTGCGGCAGCGGCTGATAGACCGTGTAAGGGTCCGAGGCAAAGTGCTGCAGCTTGGCATCGGCCATGTTGGCATACGAGGAGAAGTCATCGTCCAGCGTCCCGTAGAACATGGCCGAATCCGTGCCCGCTCGGCACGCGTACTCCCATTGAGCCTCGGACGGCAACGTGAACCGTTTGCCCGTCCGCTCCGAGAGCCAATGGCAGAATGTCATAGCCTGATTCCACGACACACGAACGACCGGCTGGTCCGGACGATTGAGTTCAAAGCCGGTTACGCCGAACTGGTAGCCGTTCTTCGACTCGAATCGACTATCGTGCTTCGGATCAAAGCAGGCGAACTGCCGGTTTGTCACCTCGCAAATGCCCATCCAGAGCGGCTTGTCGATACGGACACGCGTGAGCGGTCGTTCATCGAGTTCGCCATCGAGATCTCCCATCACAAACTCGCCCGCCGGAATCAGCACTAAGTCCATCGTCACGCCGTCGCCCAAATCGACGGTCTGTCGCGTGATCGACCCGGCAGCAGCTTGACGTCGCGCGGCCTCCTCGGCGTCGAATGGCCAGCCGGGACAGTCGACCGGTTCCGCCGACGGCACGGGTTGGATCTCAGGAATGATCGGAACGACCACCGGTGGCTCGACGTCAACCAGGGCCTCCGGATCCTCGTCAACTCCAGCGTAGAGTTTCTTCAGCTCGCTGCGGCGTTTCCGTTGCGGACCGGGATCCCAACCGATTTCTTTCCACGTACCATGATACGGAGTATTCAGATCGATCCATGTGATCAGCCGGTCCCACGATTCCTCGTCCAGCCGGACGCCATAATGCCCTTTGGCCAGCAACTGCATCAGTTGCGTTGTGTCGGCATGGTACTCCAGCGGCGGCAGCAAATGCATATCGCTCTCGATGCCCGGCCGACGAACCCTTCGAGCCAACTCGCAGTAGCCAACCGAGAAATACCGACCTCCAGCCCCGCCTCCGTTGCCCGCAATGTGCGACTTGTAATCACTGGTCAGAACCGTCCCGCGAAGATCGGGCGACG
>JADHUC010000230.1 GCA_016784735.1 Pirellulaceae bacterium
ACCACAGCAGATGTCACCGCTTGGTGCAAAAAACACCTGGGTGTCACTCTTCAAGCCCAACGGAAAATCGCGATAGGCGCTGTAAAAACGGGATAAAGCACGCTGCGCACATTTAACACGTCAGGCTGTGCCTGACGAATTGAGGGTAGATTCCGTCAGGCACAGCCTGACCTACTCAGTTACCAGAACCGAAGTCGTTGCACCTTAAGGAGAAATGACGTGACGCGTTTTCAACCGATGACAAATACCAACACGTTACAGGCGGTCCTGTTGATGCTCGGGTTGGCAGGTGCAGGCGTGCTCCGCGCAGCCGAGGCACCGAAGTCTCCCTACGCGGAACCGAAGGCGGCCGCCGCTGCACAACCTCAGCAGTATCCCAAGGTCACGCTATCGACATGGTATGAAGTCGATCCGAACTGGCCGGAGCGGCCGACCGGCATACAGTGGGGCCGGACGCCGGGCATCGCGGTCGACAGCAAGGACCAAGTGTGGGTCTTCACTCGCGCCGAACCACCGGTCCAGATCTACTCGGCAGAGGGCCGATTCATACACGCCTGGGGCGTGGGCTTGATTGGCACCAAGGAAACCGGGCTTGGTTCCCACCAAATCAAAATCGACACCCTGGGCAAGATCTGGCTGGCCGACGTGGCCGACCATGTGGTTGTGCAAGTTACGCCAGAGGGCAAAGTGCTGAAGACGCTGGGCACTCGAGGCGAACCCGGCTGTGACGAGAAGCATTTGAACAAACCAACGGACATGGCCATCACGCCGGACGGCCAGGTGTTCGTCTCCGACGGGTACGGAAACGCCCGAATCGTCCACTACGATGCCGACGGCCAGTTCGTCAAGGCGTGGGGCAAGTTGGGCACGGGGCCCGGCGAGTTCAGTCTGCCGCATGCCATCGTCGTGGACTCGAAAGGCAAGCTGTACGTGGCCGACCGCAACAACGCCCGCGTCCAAGTGTTCGACCAGGACGGAAAATTCTTGGACCAATGGCAGAATCTGATCGTGCCGTGGGGACTGTGCATCACGCCCAAGGACGAAATCTGGGTATGCGGTTGTTCGCCCATGCCATGGCGTGAGACGGACAATGCGTTGAGTTGTCCGCCAAAGGACCAGGTCTTCATGAAGTTCGACACATCAGGCAAGGCCCTTCAGATATGGACCGTGCCCAAGGGCGAAGACGACGAGGAGCAACCGGGCGAATTGAATTGGGTCCACGGAATCGCCGTAGACTCCAAAGGCAACATCTACGCCACGGACATCATGGGCCAGCGAGCCCAGAAATTCGTCAGGAAGAACTGATAGGCGCGATTCATTGTCTAACTCGGCAACACCAGCAAACCGTGCCCATCTATGACAGAGGCGTTGTCAACCCGGTAGCTCTCAGGTTTTTCGTGTTCTGTGTTCGCGTACGCCCTGCGCACAAAGCGTATGGCTTTGCTAAAATCAGTTCCGACCTGGGCGGAGGATAGGGCTCTGCTGGGAAGCAACCTGAGGGCCGTCCCAGGGGTCGAAAGCAAGGCGGGGTGGCCTCGCCGCCCCGACTTGTTTCTCTCCCCGCCCCTTGCTTTTGACACCAATGCGACAAATCCCAGGGGGTCTGGGGGACGGATCCCCCAGGGAAACAAACACGGTCTTCAGTCCGCTGAAAACGGATCGGTTGATCCTCTTCGCAGGTACCCTGCTCCCTGCCATGCCATCGACGACCAAGCGAAATTTCCCCAATGACTCGAAAAACTCCCGAATCGTTTCCGTGTCTTGGCACATCAAGCTCCTGCAAGATTCCACCTTCCGTTTACCACGCAATTCAAGGTCAGGCAAGCGTCGCCTCGGCCTCCTCTTTCATAGTATCACCCTACGGCATTCTCCGATTGACCTTACACGCGGCGTCGGTCGACAACTGCGGGACTTCGATCCACATCGTGCCGCCTTGTGATTTCGCCTCGGCGCGGTGTGTGATCTTCCCCTCGTGAGTGTCCCACCATTCGATCGCGTACTCGCCGTCCGCAAGGTCTTTCAATTCGATTAGGCTCTCAGGAATCGTGTGAAACACTTCGCCTCGACTGTGATTGTACCAGTTGTAGCGCTCGTTTTTGACCCACGCGATGGCCACCGGGGCCGAGTCCACGGCACGCTCGGTCACCAAAGCCCACGCCTGAAGGCCGGGATCGGTGCGCCGTGTGTAACCGGTCAACCGGTAGCTGACAAAAAGCCAATCGTTCCCGTCGTTCACAACGTGGATTTCGTGTTCTCCTTCAGGAACCTCGATCGCGTATTCGCCGTTGTACTCAGTCAGCGTCTTCGTGTTCTCATCGTCGTCCGCGAAATCGTGCGTCAGCTTCTGCTCCCCGTCTAAGTACGCTTTCAGACCTGCCCCGCCGTGCCCCGACACTCCGTCGATTTGAACGATGAACTTGCCCGGTTTGTCGTAATGGACCTTGAATGTGGCCGGGTTGTGAAGCGTCGGGTGGTTCCGGAAACCGTGTAGCACATGCGTCAGCCGATCGGCTGGGGCGAGTTTGCCTTCTGTACCGACGGTGAATGTGGTTGGCCGGTTGTGTGGCGCCGGTTCCCACGAACCGCGCTGCGTGCTCAGCACCAAGTCCTCGTACCGCGGTGGTGGCGGCGTTCCCGCATACGTCACGGGCCCGATGCGAGCCGGCCGGTACTCGGTCGCGTTGAACGGGATTCCTGCGACGAAGTTCGCGACCGGCCGAAAATGATGATACAGGTCGAACGGCTCGACATAGTTGTCCCACCACCAAAGCATCGCTGTGCCTGCGTCTCCCGAGACTACGCCCGACCATAGACCGTTGTGCAAGTGGATTCCTTTGTCGTCTTCCCTGGTCCATTTGGCCATCGCGTCCGTGCCGAATTCGCCGAAGTAGTGCGGTTTGCGGTACCGCTCTCGCTTTTCGCGGGAGACGTCAATCATCATCGAAGCGGCGTCGCGAGCGCCGTATTGATGGCTCTGGATGTAGTCCAGTTCGGGCAATCCATCGACTGCCGTGTCGCCTTCAGGGCCGGCCCAACTGGTCGTGAGCAGATGGTTGTGTGGATCGAGTTCCCGCAAGTAGCGAGCCATCTCCTTGTGCCAAGCGGCCACGTCCTGGCTGACGTAGCGTTCGACGATATTGACCTCGTTCCAGAACTCCCATGACAGAATCGCCGGGCTGTACGACCAACGAGCGACGATGTAGCGAAGGCGGCGTTTGAACAGGCGGCGAGCGGTCTCGTCCGTGAAAAACTGCTCCGGTCGTTCGATCGGCCCGCCGTTAGCCGCGTTGTAGGGACACGCGTCCCAATGCGCGTGCTGTGGACGGATACGCAGAGAATTGAACGACTCGATGCAGTACATAATCTTCAGGCCACGTTTCTCGGCTGAGTCGATCACGTAGTCGATCCGCCAACTGCCGGCCGGGTCGTAACGCCCCAGGCCAACGGGCTCCTGATCGTTGCGGGCGACGCGTTCCAGCGTGAACACGTCGAACGGCCCGATCCACAATCGAGCATAGTTGGCTCCGTGCGCAGACAGTTTCGCCCAGTAGTTGTCGTAATCGTACGTCCCGCCGCCACCGGGCCAGCAGACGTTCTCGCCAATCGCAAAGTAGGGCGAACCGTCATCAAATTCGAACGCGTACGGGTTCTGCTTGGCAACACGCACGAAACCGTGATGCTGGGACTCTGCGACTTCGAAACTCGCCTCGTCGCTGCGGTCCTCCTGGTCTCCGTCACGAAGTGTCAGCCAGTATCGATATTGCCCGACCTCCGCCGGACAGTAGCGAATCCGCCAGCCGTACTCGCCGGTGGGCGCGAGGCGTTCACTGCCACCGACTCGCTTGCGTTCGAAGCCGTGCCACAAGAAGCCAGGAACCGCATGTGTCTTGCCCGAGGGCGTTACAAAATGTGCGTCCAAGGCCACATCGTCCGGATCAAAGGGATTCGAGTATTCAGCCTCGAGACGCACGGCCAATTCCACCTTGTCGTAGGTGGCAAATTGCTGTTGGTCTGTGCGGATATCCAACAGTTTGGCCGGTCCACGGCACGTTTCCAAATCGTTCGCGACGACGTGTGCAACGGGGATGAGGAGACAGTAGACCAATAGCGATGGCGATGCTTTCATTGGCGAGGAGTCCTTTCGAGACGGGGATCGGACACCGTTTCACTCGCACGGGCAACGCGCATTCTACTACAATCTCGCAGGCGTTGGGTGCCCGTCGAACCGACCCCGGTCCGGTCACTGCGTTGGAGGAGGCGGGAGCGATCCGACAGATTCCTCCTCCAGCGATTCGACCAAGGCATTCAGGGCTTCGTAAGTCACCTCGAACCCACGCATTCGTGCAATAACGGCGTATTGAGGATCCCGGCGGACCTTTTCGAATCGGTCGAGGATCTCCACCAATTTGTCGAGGTCTTCCGGTTGCCACTCGTCTTCGGAGTCGAGCAATTGCTTGAGTTCCTCCAACTTGAGGAACGTCTTCCAGCCTGCCCCCGTGCGTTGGCGGTCCAATGCGCTGGTCAGAATCGGCAGACTGGCCGACAGGACATGGGCTTGCCGCTCGGTCGGCGGAAGCACGTGCTCGCGGAGCCCTCTCCGCATAGTCTGAAACCCGCGAACAGCCGCGATTTTTTTGTACTCAGGCTTTTCGGCGACCTTCTCGAATCGATCGGCGATCTTCGCCAAACGTTCACGGCTGGCGGCGTCCTTGTATCCTCGCGCATCTGAATCGGGACGCTTACCCGACCGCATCGCCTCAGCTTGGAAAGCGGCGCTGGCGTCTTTCACTTTCTCCGCACCTGTCGCATCGGGACCCTTACCCGACCGCATCGCCTCAGCTTGGAAAGCGGCGCTGGCGTCCTTCACTTCCTCCGCACCTGTCGCATCGGGACCCTTACCCGACCGCATCGCCTCAGCTTGGAAAGCGGCGCTGGCGTCCTTCACTTTCTTCGCACCCGTCGGATCGGCGTCCTTAACCCCCAACGTAACTGTCAGATTGCCGCGCTTTATCGCCTCGGCAACCGTCAGATCTCCAGGCTCAACCCCCAACGTAACTGTCAGATTCCCGCGCTTGACCGTCTCCGCGATTGTCATATCAGCGGGCTTGACACCTAACGCAGCCTCCAAATCGCCAAGTTTGACTCCCTCCTCGAGTGTCAGATTCCCTTGTTTCATCCCTTCGGCAATGGTCAGATTGCCGAGTTTCGTGCCATCGGCAACCGTCAAATCGCCGAACTTCATCCCCGCCGCAGTTGACAAATCGCCGCGTTTAACCCCTGCCGCTAGTGTCAAATCCCCACGTTTGATCCCCTCAGCGACTGTCAAATCGCCGAATTTCATTCCGTCCGCAACCATCGGATCGAGTTGTTGCCGCGCATCCTGCGAGAACTCCTGCTGCAGCACTTCCAGTTCGAGATGCTTCTTCCAACCGTCGCCGGTCTTCAGTTGGTCAAGACCATCGCTCATGGAGTCTGCTGCCATTTTCAGTAGAGTATGCAGTTGGTCATTGGTAAGGCGGGAAATCTGTTCGGCGGTAGGCTCCGCCGGCTTGGGCGGAGGGCCAGCACTGCGCGAAGGTTCCGGCCAGGGTGCTCCTTCCTCGAATTCCGGATCAGGAATCAACAACCTGAAAAAGTCCCAAGGGTTCGGCTGCGGAACTCCTGGGGCGGGCGCGCCAGGGGGAACCCTCTGGTCACGCGGCAGGTCCCAGCGGAAGGCGGGTGTCGCCGGTTGCGGTTTCGCTGTCAGGACCTTTATTCCGGGCTGAGACGCCGCTGGCGGTTTCGCTGGCGCTTGCCGCCGATCCGGAGACCCCACTAGCGCTTTCGGCACGGGGGTTTTGAGTCGATAGGGAGGTATGACTCCAGACGGAGGTTTGCGGTTGGGTTGCTGAGCTTCTGCCCAGAATCCGCAAACCAGGATTACCGCACCGAACACAAGCGGACGGAGAAGGCGAACACACATGGCAACTCTCCTTCACGTGGGAGGGTTGGCCGCTTGCCGTTCCGTCCTGGGTGCTGCACGGTTGCCGATGCCTTCTTGTGGTGCGGGGAGCAGGCGAACTCGGCAAGCGACCCGAATCGAATTGGACGCGTCAACTACTGGTATCTTAACACTTCATCGAGAACTCGCAAATACTATCGGCCGGTTGCCTTACGATATGGGAGTTCGGTCGTTATAGCTCTGATGACGCCTCCAGACAGACACGACATCGACGATCATGATGGCCGTGATCAAGATTGCAGCCAGGCCGGACAGGACAAACAGGCTGACGAGCCCAGGCGTCGGGCCGTGCGGGACCAGCAAATCAGGCCGGGGCCCTGCCGTTGGCGGTGCAGCAAAGCTGCAGGTCGCCAGCCCCAGCAGAAATGCGAGAGTCAACCAGACGATCACAAATCGTTTGCGGCGTTGAACATGCCAGGATCTCATCGTATCGCCCCCCAGATATCGCAAATGCTTCCCGATGTGGCATTTACCTGAATTCACGAGGAATCCACATCCGCGTCTACCAAGTACATTGCTTTCTGGGCGGCAGAGGAGACAAGAATCGAGGAGTATTTCGAATGGCCACGGGGTGACTGTGAATTGTCCTGGCCACTAGCTCCTCACTGGCTGGGCCGGTCCAAGACTTCAATGGCCTTCTGAAGGAGGTGCCGAAGTTCTCTTTGGGACAGGATTTCGAGTGCTTCGGCCGCTGGGAGCCAGCGCCGTTCACGCAGTCCAGCTTCCTCCCAAAGGTCGTCGCAGTTCAGCACTTCCATTAGGACGACGGTCACTTCCAGCGTCGTTTCCCATTTGAAGTACTCGTACGTTCCCAGCGGTTCGCCCACGATGCGGCCATGCAACCCTGCTTCTTCATGTGCCTCCTTCAAGGCGGTTTCCACGTAGGTTTCGCCGGGATCGATGATGCCTTTAGGAAACATCCAACGCTTCCGCTTCAGCGATGTGATAAGGCAAAATTCCACGCCGTTATCCACGTGGCGAAACGGGATCGCGCTGGCCTGATTGATGGTCATGGGTTTCTCTGCTACTCGGGCAGTAGGTCCGGCTCCCACTTCTCTGCCGAACCTGGAATCTCGCCGGTCACAAGATCGACCACCGCCAGGAGCGTCTTTCGCGCGTCGCCCAGCGGATAGTAGAAGGCATCCCAGTTTTCGCTATCTTCGCCATCATGGTTCGGAATCACGAGATCGAATTCGTGCGCCATACGTAATTCATCGTACGCGCGTGCCGCCCGCCGTTCGGCGTCGTCCAGGTCGTGCGCCGAAAGCATGCCTTTCAACCGGTGTCCACGGCGCAGTTGTCTGCGCCGCATCATTTCCGTCGTCAGTCCCCGCAGCGAGACGGCGGGTTGCTCGCGCAGATACTGAATCTCCTCCTTTGACAACGGCGAAAGAAAAACGCTCAGCCGCTGGATGTCTGCGAGGCGGGAGTTGGTCAGGAGTTCTCGCGCTACGTACGGATTGCCTTCGTAGAGAGCATCGCCGGATTCCAGGGACTCGGTCAGTTCAACGACGTCCAACGCCTGCAGGTCACCGCGTACATCAATAACCACATATCGTTCGTCGTCGTGCAAACGCTCGATGTGGTCCCGCGTACGAAAATGGTGCTCCACTCCATCCACCTCGCTCGGCCGAGGCGATCGAGAGTTTCGCAGGACGACAGGCCGCAGTGCCCCCGTCTGTTCCGGCCAGAAGCGGCGAAATGCCCGGACCAACGGCGTCTTGCCCGCACATGACGGGCCGGTGAGTATGACAAGACGCCCGCTCTGATTGGTTGTCATGATCAAGCGGTTCCCTGTCAGTCCGCTCCGCCTGTTCCCGGCAGCCACCAGAACGAATTCCAGTACGCCTGGTCAGTCGCGTAGCAATCGACCGGTTCATCAGGCTGTAGATTCTTTGGCAGGAAACCGAATCGTTTCATTTCACGGATGTAGAAGCGATTCGGCCGGAAGCCCGCCATGTCGAACCGTTTGCCCTCGGCAAGTTGTTTGGCTCCCGCCCGAACGCCCGCTAACAGACGCTGATAGTCCGGGTCGTCGGTGTTCTTGAATACGTCCGGCCCACAGATGCCCAGCCCGCCAGCGTCCTTCGACAGCGGTGCCCTCACAACCAACGACTTCTCCGGACGGTCAAGATTGCAGACCGATTGCAGCGACTGGCCTCGGAAGTTTCGAATGTGTCCCTTGTCCGCCCTGTGACAGCTCGCGCACCTGTTCGTCAAGACGCTGACAGGCAACGGCGCGTGATAGACACCGCAGCCCAAGCAGGCGTACGTACCGGCGTAGTTGGCGCTGCCGTCGATCCACAGCCGGACCACCTTGCGTTCGTGGTCCGTTGGTTTGGCCTCGTAGTGGCTGCCGTCCATCAGCTTCAATAGGCGGCTGGCCGAGCTGCCAATCGTCCGAGCGTCTCGGTTGCCGAACGGTTCGTTGCGACCGTCAGCCACCAGGTTCAAGCGACGAATCGTGTAGTAGCTTACGGAGAACTGCGACAGGTGATCGCCCGTCAGATCCACTCGCCCGTCGTATCGGTCTGGGTTGTGGCATTCCACGCAGTGGTTGTCGAGAACGGGTTGGACGTCTCGGGGAAAGTCAATTGGCGCTGGCACGTCCGCGATGGGTTCGATCCTGTTTGGACGTCGATGTTGGTATGCCATCAGATCAAACGTCGACGGTTTTACCGTCTGAGTTCGCTGTTCGTGACAGCCCACGCATCCGCTGGTTTCGCCTGGCTGCACGGTAACGAAGCTTTGCATTCGCTTCACGGACAGGTCGTTTTCGTCGAGTGCGACGAAGAACAGCGATCGCAATGCAGGCACTTCGAACAAAGCCGAACCGTCCTCCTCGACGGGCACGGTACCGAGAATGCGCGCCAGCGTGAATGTGCCGCCCATACTGATCGATTCCATACCGCCGGAGAAATGAACTGGCATGGGCAGTTGCTCCAGCACCAACAGCTTCTTGATTTCGCCCTGTTTTATGCCTTCCACGTTTCGGCCGTGATAGATATTGGCCAAAAACAGCCGGCCGGTCTTCTCAGCCAAATCGACTCGCGGAGCGATGATCCGCTCGCGGGGCCGCCCGCGAAACGGGCGCGGCTCGTGGCACTCCATGTGAGCGTCCGACGTCGGTAAGTGATACACGAGTTCTGTATTGCCTTGGCCGTCAATGACGTGAATACCCCGCTTGTCGGCCGCCAGGAAGCAAGTTTCCGACAGTCCGTACGGGTCGCGGAAGTTGGCCGACTTGGTGATGCGGCGAGCGGCGTTGGGATCGTCCGGGCCGGTCGTGGCATCGACAATCGTCACATGACCCATGTGCTCGGTTCGCCCGTGTCCCGGAGAAAACGAAGCGACGATCTTATCCGAGCCGTCAATCGGCTTGGCATCCAGCATCGCCGTGCCGGAGAACATGTTTCCGTAGAAAGTCATCTGGCCGGTGCCATCCGGATTGACCGTCCACAGATGATGAAAATGAACCTGCGAACGGTCGACATACTCCCAACGCATGTACAGCACGCGCCCATCCGGCAATACCCACGGTGTGTTGTCGTGATCGTTATTGCTCGAAACAAGACGGATGTTCGACCCATCGGCGTCGCAGCGGTACAGGGTCGCCACGCGGCTGAACCAACAGTTAACAAACCGCCGGCAGCGGCTGGAACCGAAAATGATGCTGCCATCGGGCAGATAAGCGGGCTCGATATCGTCGTCGGGGCCGTCGGTCAGTTGGGTCAGCTCGGTGCCGTCGATGTTGATTTCGTACAGATGGTACGTCGCTGTGTCGCCCGGTCGATAGGAGAAGAGGATCTTCTGGCCGTCGTAATGCATCTGGGGATCACGTACGCCTCCCTTAGGATCGTCCAGCAACACGGTCAACTTGCCCGTCCGCAAGTTCAGCCGGCACAGCCTTCCGCCATCCCCGTAGCCTCGCAGCGACTCGCCGTCGGGATACAAGCCAAAGGCGCGTTTTGCCGGATCTCCATAATCGCAACTGTAATAGCCGAAGTTGACGTACCAGTGATCTCGGCCGGACACCCGAGCCGCGAAGACGATTTCGTCGACGCCGCTCATCTCACTGTCGAGCATGGCTCCGAGTAACGGCCCTGGCTTGTACGAGGCAGCGCCCGGAGTACCGGCTACTGCCGCATACGGCGATATGAACAGACCTACAAGAACGATCAGACAGACTACGAAGAAGCAATAACGATGCTTGAGCGTTTGCATGGAGTGAAATTCCTTTCTTAACGACGCGGTCCCATGTCCACGGGGCATAAGCCAAGCCAACGGTGGCAGTCGCGGTGGGAACATCGGTCGTCCCGTGTGGCCACGAACGCCCATTTCACTTCGTCGATTGTAACTTTCCGGACCGTAAACCGCAATTTCGTTTGGGCAGAGTCTGAGTTGCCGACTTCTACTCGTCGTGCGCGCATCTTCGTAGGGTGGGCCAAGTCTTCGCGGGCCCACCGGAATGTGCGCTCCATTCTAGTTCGCTATGGCCCCGAACGATGCTCGCGTGATTGCCTGGTGAGCGATTTCCGGTGGGCCCGCGAAGACTTGGCCCACCCTACATGGCCGCAACGGAAAACCGGGTTAAGGAAGGCGAATGGAGAATTCGTTCTTTTCGTCCCGGACCACGGACACGGGCAGCGTGACCGGTTCGCCGCCGGGAACCTTAACCGTCAATTCATAGTCACCCAGCGTGCCGCGAAAGCGGGCAACGCCTTGGTCGTCGGTTTCAATACTTGTCCGCGTCCACCACTTGTCCTTGATCAGTTTGTGCAGTTTGTCGTATGCCGGCTTGGGCGACATGTCTTTGCGCAGGAAACCGGCCGGGGCTCGCTGCCACGCGTGAAGGTCCGAGAAATCCCACCACGTGATCGCCTCGACGGACGGATGCGAGTACAGCATCGTGTAAAACCGTTCCACTTCGCGAGCCTGATACGCCTCGCCCTCCGGCGTCGTGTCCCATGCCTGGCCACGATCCGACCGTCGCCAACCTCGCTCGCCAGACAGTATCGTGGTTTCCGTGAAATGCAGCGGGACGCCAAACGGTGCGAATCGTTCGCACACTTCCCAGATCTTGCGATTGGTCCACGCGCCGCCATGTTGGTGGCTTTGGATTCCAATCACGTCGTACATAGGTTTGCCCGCCTCGTCCACAAGCTTCTCGATAAGTTGAACGTACGGCGGATCGACGCGGTAATCGTTGATCAGCAGCGTCGCTTTCTGGTTGGTTTGCCGAGCGCGTAGGAAGCACTTCCGCGTGAACTCGATTTGGCCGACTTCCGACCACATCGCGGTGTATTTCGGTGCCTGCTTCTTGAATTCCGCACGATCGAAGTGCGTGGCCTCGTTCACAACGTCCCATATGTCGATCAAGCCGGAGAACCGCTTCACGCAGTCGTCGATCCGCGCCAGTTGAAGATCCAGGATCTGTTGTGAATCGTCCGGCAGCCAACGGGGTTCGGCATAGTTCCACGCTAAAGGGTGTCCCTTACAGGTGATGCCCTGCTGTTTGCACCAGCGAGCCGCCGGTTCGATCTGGTCGTGAATCGGCTCGCCTTTCTTCGGTTCATACGTTGGCCAGTAAAACGGCAGTGTCGCGAAGTTGAACACATCGGCAAAACGGCGGCGATACTCGGCTTCGCCTTTCTCGTCTCCGACACGACCCCATTTGAAGATATTCGAGCCAAACAGAAACGAATGTCGCGTTTGTTCGACTTGGATCTTGGCACCGCTGACCGCGTCGCCACTGCTGTTGACGACTGTGACGATTGCGCCCGCCTTGCGATGTTTTTCGATTCGAGCGTTTGCCCGTTCAAATAGCTGTTCCTCGCTCGGGCGCGGCTTGTCAGGTTCGGCTGCCTGGCAAAGCCCGGAAACGATCGAGACAGCGGCTGTCAGGAAGGCGAGACGGCATAAGCGGTAGGACATGGCAAAACTCCTGGTGGGCCTCGCGAGGCGGGCTACGGGGAAGTCGGCGAGCGTGCCTCGTGTGGACGGCAGCGGCACGCCGAGGGTAGTGGGACAAATCGCATGGAGATTATAACATGTGGCGTTGAGCGTTGGATAGCAAGCCAACTTACCACGAAAAAACGGAGACCTAGTTGTGAGTGAAGAGAAACTACGGCAGCAAGTCAGCGACGCGTTCAAGAATCGGGCAATTCTGTACTTCCTGATTTTCGACGAGCTTCGAAAGGAGCTTGGCGAGGAGCGAGCCGAAGAGATCATGAAACGAGCGATCTATCGCCGCGGAGTACAGAAAGGCGAAAAATACAAACCGTACGCGCCCGGCAATTTTGAAGGCCTGCGAGACGCCTTCGTCTCGGGCGTTCCCGACGATGGTCGCTTGTTCGACCCAAACGTGCTGCGTTGCGATGCCGACGGTTTGGACGTCAACCTGGAAAACTGTCCGCTAAAGGAGGCGTGGGAGGAAATCGAACTGGGCGAAGAAGACCGCGTAACCATGTGCCGAATCGCGGGCGAAATCGACAAGGGTACGTTCGAAGCCGCTGGCTTCGACTTTGAACCCGACACTTGGCAGCCGGGCCGAACCGGTTGTTGTCACTTGCACATTCGAAGAAAGAACGCGTAGGCTCAGCAGAGAATCGGGTTAGCTTGTCTCAATGTCCCTGGGAGTTTACGTGGTAGTATTCAAGGCAGCCAGAGGCCGACGCGACGCCCTAGCTAACACGCTTGGCCGTGCTACAATCGGATGCTTCTCTGGCTGACAATTCAGTTGTCCGAAAGGTACTTCCCGTCATGGATCCTCTCGAGTTTGAACTCACCGGTCTAGGAAGCAAAGCATTGCACGCGGGTCAGCAGCCTGACCCAAACACCGGTTCGCGCGCGATGCCCATTCACCAAACGACCAGTTACTGCTTCCGCGACACGCAGCACGCGGCGGATCTGTTTGCCCTGAAAGAAATGGGCTGGATCTACACGCGGCTCATGAACCCTACGACCGATGTGCTCGAACAACGCATGGCAGCTTTGGACGGCGGCATCGGCGCCTTGGGGCTTTCCAGCGGACAGCAAGCGATCACCGTATCACTATTGAACCTGGTTCATGCCGGTCACCACATCGTCAGTGCCGAAGCATTGTACGGCGGCACCATCACCTTGTTCGCTCAGACGTTCAGACGCCTGGGGATCGATGTCACGTTCGTCGATGCGACTAAGCCGGAGAATGTGGCGCGAGCAATCCGGCCGGAGACGCGCGTCGTGTACATCGAGTCGCTGGCCAACCCAAAGAACGATGTGCTGGACTACGAAGCCCTTGCCGACGTCGCTCACCAACACGGCCTGCCTCTGGTCTGCGACAATACGGTCTTGACGCCCATTTTGATCCGTACATTCGATTACGGAATCGACATCAACGTCTACAGCACGACCAAGTACATCGGCGGGCACGGCACGAGCATCGGCGGCGTGATCGTGGACAGCGGTAATTTCGATTGGACCAAAGAACCGGACAAGTGGCCACAATTCACGGAACCAGACCCGTCCTACCACGGAACCGTATTCCACGACGCGGTCGAGCAGCTTTGCTACATTATTACTTGCCGCACGCATTGGCTAAGAGACCTTGGCGGAGCGATGAGTCCGTTTAACGCGTTCTTGTTCCTGCAGGGGCTGGAGACGCTTCACCTGCGCATGCCTCGTCACTGCGAAAACGCTCAAACGGTGGCCGAATTCCTCGAATCGCATCCGCTGGTCACCTGGGTGAACTACCCTGGTTTGCCATCCCATCCGGACTCTGAACTTGCCAAGAAGTACTTGCCGAAGGGGGTCGGTGGAATCCTGGGGTTCGGCATCAAAGGCGGGCGCGAGGCCGGCAGGAGGTTTATCGAATCGGTCAAGATGGCCTCGCATCTGGCCAATATTGGCGATGCCAAGACGCTGGTCATCCACCCGGCCTCCACGACCCATAGTCAGCAGACGGAAGAGGAACTGGTCGCAGCCGGCATCACGGAGGACTACGTCCGGATGAGCGTGGGCTTGGAGGATATCGAAGACATCCGAGCAGACATCGACCAAGCCCTTCGTGTTTCGCAACAATAGGATCGCGAATGAATCGACTTCTTCGTTTAACCCTGAGCCGGAGGCGACGGCTGTTGTGGGCGGCTCGATAAGCCACGACCGTCGCCTCCGGCTCAGGGTTAAACGCGATCGCGGCTGAAAAGGTTGAGTAAGTACGTCTCCACACGTTTGGTGATAACACACGGCAGATGGCAGAAGAAGAAGTTATCGACAGCAGCGACAGCGACCGACACGCTCGTGAATTGGCTCACGCTCGCTACGTCACGTTCGACGGACCGCATCACTTGGAGAGTGGCGGGGAACTGCCGTCCGTGACCGTGGCCTTTGAGACGTACGGGCAATTGAACCCTGCGGGGGATAACGCCGTACTCGTGTGCCACGCCATCTCCGGCGATTCGCACGTGGCCAGACACGACGCGACGGACGATCCGGGCTGGTGGGACATTGCGATCGGTCCCGGAAAAGCCATCGACACAGATCGCTACTTTGTGATCTGCCCCAATATCCTGGGCGGCTGTCGCGGAACGACCGGTCCGAACAGCTACAATCCGAAGACGGGCAGCGCCTACGGTCCTGATTTTCCCATGATCACTACCGGGGACATCATCAACGTTCAGAAGCAGCTTGTGGATCACCTTGGCATCGATCGGCTGCTGGCCGTCGTGGGCGGATCGTTAGGTGGCCACATGGCGCTGGCTTGGGCGATTCATTATCCACACATGATGGCAGGCACGGCGGCCATCGCCACCAGCCCGCGTTTGACAAGTCAGGCATTGGCTTTCGACGTGGTCGGTCGCAACGCCATTTTGCACGATCCCCATTACAACGAAGGCCGCTATTACGAACAGGAGCCCGGCCCGCTAGTCGGGCTGGCGATCGCGCGAATGCTGGGCCACATCACGTATTTGTCGCGCGAATCGATGAAGCAGAAGTTCGATGCCGATCGTCTTTCGCCTCGCGACGTGGCAACCCAATTTGAAACCCGGTTCTCGGTTGGCTCCTATTTGGCCCACCAGGGCGACCGGTTTGGCCAGCGCTTCGATCCCAACAGTTATATCACCCTGTCGATGGCCATGGATCTGTTCGATCTAGGGGCCACGCACGACGATCTGGTCAAGGCATTTGAGCCTGCGGTCTGTCGCTGGCTGGTCGTAAGCTTCACCAGCGACTGGCTGTTCCCCGACTTCCAATCCCGCCAAATCGTCGATGCTCTCTTGGCCAACAACTCGGCCGTCAGCTACTGCAACGTCGAGAGTTCGTGCGGGCACGACGCATTTCTGCTGCCCAACGAGCTGGATAGCTACGGCACGATGATTGCCGGCTTCCTAGAAAACCTGAACGGAGGCCCTGGTACGGTCGAGGCTTCTGACGACGGGGAAGGCCGAGCCCGAAAACCGACCAGCATCTTCCACGATCCCGGGCGATTGGACTACGAATCCATAGCTGAGTTGATCCCGCCTGGCGCGAGTGTGTTGGATTTGGGTTGCGGGACCGGCGGTCTGTTGTCACTGCTGAAACAACGAGGCCACCAGCGGATCATGGGCATCGAATTGGACGAACACGCCGCGGTGGCTTGCGTGCGACACGGACTCGATGTGCTGCAGTCCGACTTGAACCAAGGCCTGTCGTCTTTCTCCGACGGCCAATTTGATTTCGTGGTTCTCTCGCAAACGCTGCAGACGGTGATCGACGTACGGCGCGTCGTGAACGAGATGCTCCGCGTCGGGCGCCGAGGCATCGTGAGCTTCCCCAACCTGGGCTACCACAAGCTGCGGCGGCAGCTTGCCGAAGAGGGCCGTGCACCGCTGGTGGCGGTTGGCGGCGGGACTCGTTGGCACGACACGCAGAATGTTCGGTTTCTGACAATCGCCGACTTTGACGAATTCTGTCGGGAAGAAGGCATCCAGATTCACCAGCACGTCGCGCTGGACACCGAAGCCGGACGCACCGTGGACGACGACCCGAACTTGAATGCCGACATGGCGATCGTTGTGCTGAGCAAGTAGGAGCGAGGGTAACTGGCTGTTCAGGCCTTCGCTTACGCTCGGGTCACGATGTGCTAGGGGAGCACAATTTCTTTGCGGACCACGTCATCTTGATCGGAGACGGTCAGCTTCATGTTCCGTTCCTTGGCTTCGGCCGCCACTTTCAGTAAGGCGATCCCCATTCGGAACACGTCCGCCCGCGACGTCTTGCCGAGCTTTTCTTTCAACTCGTCGATCGTCTTGTCCAACCTCTCGTCGATCCCGACAGTGAACGTCTTGTAGGATTTCTCGGTTATCACGGCAATCGTCCGATGAAAGGCAGCTTTCTTTTCGCGGCGGGCTTTATCTCACGTTGAGTATACTAATTGATATCCACGTCATCAGTCAAGTAATAACCAAGCATTATTTACTTAAAAAGTAATCATATTTCAAGTGATCTGCTCTTGATCGACAGGTTGTTTGTTGTTAGTTTGTAGCTGTTGGGAAGATGCGCCCGCTGGCGTACGGGGCTGCAGATGCATGGGAGATCAGGCCATGACCGAGTTCTTCGCTTGGTTCGAGAAACTGCGGAAGAAGAGTTGCGAACGTACTTGGCGAGGACGGAGCAGAATACTGCCTACGTTGGAGATCCTCGAGCCCAGGCAAATGTTGGCAGCGGACGGTTTCGCGGGATTCCTTCCAGCGGGCTTGGGTGAACACGCAGGCACGCAGGCACCCGACAGTGTGGTTCTTGCGTCGTATTGGAACGGCGACCGAGAGACCACGATTGACGAAATCGGTCGTTTGGGTGATCGCGACGGTCCCGCGCTCGTTTACCTTGACCAGATAGCCGAAGAAGTCGGAGAGCTATTCGAAATCGAAGACGCGGAGACATGGTGGCTGGACGGCGAATAGAGGCCGGGTTACCCCAGGCTGCCTGATCGTCATGACTTACGGGGTGCTGCCGGAATCTTCGCTGTTGTGCCGCAGAAAACCCCGATCCCGCATTGGAACTTAATTTTGTCATTCCCATCATAGATACATCTTGGAATTTGTGTGGCTTGAGGGTGGTGTGATGATCGATCTAAGTACGGTCATCTAGTCTCAAGGGAGAACCTTCCCGTTGTCGACGCGGCTTCTGATGTTGCCGGGAACGTGCTTGCGGCCCATGATGGTGCCCAAACGCGGGTAACGGTGTTTCCATAACTTCTCTTCCGCAAGCGGTGCTAGCCATGTCCTCAGAGCAGGCCGTGAACGCTGACACGATCGAACAGACCAAACAGCAGATACGAGGTTTGGTCAGTGAGATCGCACAACTTTCCAAGAGCGACCTGGATGCGGACGAATACTTCGCCGCCTTCCTTCAGAAAGTGGTCTCGGCGCTGGCCGCCATTGGCGGTGCGGTCTGGATTCTGCGCGAGGGTCGTCGCCTGGAACTCGCCTATCAGATCAGGATGAACGAAACGCTGTTGGATTCCGAATCGCAAGAGGCGTCGCGCCATTTTGGCCTGTTGAGCCAGATCGTCGGGTCTGGCGAACCGGCGCTCGTCCCGCCACAGTCGGGAGTTGGCGAGGACCAAACGGCGGGCAATCCCACGAATTCGTTGTTGGTTCTGGTGCCATTACGAGGCGACAACCAAGTCGAAGGCGTGGTCGAGGTCTTCCAACGCTCCGATGCCCAGCCGGTGACGCAGCGAGGTTATCTGAAGTTCGTCATTCAGATGTGCGAACTGGCCGGCGAGTGGCTGAAGACGCGCAAGTTGCGACAGATCAGCGATCGGCACTCTCTGTGGGCTCAAGCAGACCATTTCTCCCGGATGGTCCACGAGACCCTCGATCTGCGCGAGACGGCTTACACGGTTGTGAACGAGGGCCGGCGGATGATCGGCTGCGATCGTGTCAGTGTAGGCGTCATGCGCGGCCGTAAGTGCACGATCGAGGCGGTCAGCGGACAGGACGCGATCGAGAACCGCTCGAACATCGTCAACTTCCTGGGCCAGTTGTCCACGCGCGTTGTCGCCACGGGCGAATCGCTCTGGTACGACGGATCCACCGAAGACCTACCGCCACAAGTCGAACGCGCGTTGGACACTTACATCGACGAATCGCACACAAAAATGATGGCGGTTCTGCCGCTTCGCCGGCCCAAGCGGTCGCACGAGGTCCGGCAGACGGTGACCGGCGAGGCGGACGAGGAGAGCAACGAAGCCAATGAAATCGTTGGCGTGTTGGTTGTGGAACAGATCGAGAGCAACCTTCCGGAGGAGTTGCTGCGGTCGCGTACCGATTTGGTGTACGAGCATAGTGCCCGCGCGTTGACCAACTCCGTGGACCACAGCAGTATCCCGCTGATGCCGGTTTGGCGCGCCGTCGGCAAGATGGGCTGGATGATAAGGGCCAGGTCGCTGCCCAAGAGTGTAATCATTTTGGCAGCGCTTCTCGTTGTTATCGTTTCGTTGTTCGTGATCAGAAAAGACTTCAACATCGAGTCTCGCGGTGCCCTTCAGCCAGTGGTCAAGAAGGACGTGTTCGTGCCGGTCGATGGCACCGTGATCAAGGTTTACGTCGAGGACCAGAAGAAAGTCAAAGCAGGAGACCCGCTGGTCGACCTGCGGAACCCGGAACTCGAAGTACAATTCCAAGAAGTGCTCGGGCAAATTCAGACGAAGCAAAAGCGGCTGTCCTCCGTGGTCACAGCGCTCCTTAAGAAATCTAGCTTGTCGGAAGTCGAGAGGACCCAGTTGGGCGGCGAGAAGCTGGAACTGCTGCAGCAATTGGAGACGCTGGGTGATCAGCGCGACGTACTGGAAGAAAAGCGCGATATGCTGAAAATCTGTGCGCCTATCGACGGCCAGATCATGATGGACTGGGACGTGCAGAAGTCCCTGTTGCGCCGTCCGGTGACGACGGGGCAGGTGTTGATGAGCGTAGCGGACCCCGCCGGCGACTGGGAGTTGGAGCTTTACATGCGAGAATCCCGCGTTGGTCACGTGCGCACGGCCAGAAACGATAAACAGTGGCGTGATATTGAGCCCGAACCTGGCAAGCAGGTGCCTGGAAAGTCAGTGACCTTTATCCTGGCCACCAATCCCGGAGCTGATCTGGCAGGTGCGATCAAGGAAATCAAGGACGCCACCGAGGTGCATCCGGAGGAAGGTGTCATCAACAAGATCAAAGTGGGAATAGAACGCAAGGCCATCGGCAACCCGCATCCTGGTGCGACGGTCACCGCAGACGTGTACTGTGGTCGCAGTTCGGTCGCCTATGCCTGGTTCCACGAAGCCTGGGAGTGGGTCCAGGCACGTATTATTTTCTACCTGTCGTAAGGGGCAATTCTTGTTTGTGCCGCTCCGGGTCGAATATGAATGAAGCAAGATAACAGGCCGACTGAAATCAACTAACGGAGCTTAATGTCATGCAAATCACTGCACTGTTGGCTGTGGCCGTTGTTCTGAGCGGGCAACCGTCGTCGAATAGCGCGAGGGAGGGCGGCGAGCCCGAAGAGCTGAGAAACTGCATCGTCTCCTTGATCGGCGACGTCCAATTGCCGGCTGAGGAAGCTGGGATACTGAAGATGCTGGCGGCCAAAGAAGGCGACATTGTCAGAGCCGGTCAGGAGCTGGGCAAGATCGACGACTCGGACGCGCAGGCCCGCAAGAAGGCGGCAGCCAACAGGTTTTCCGTGGCACACGAGAAAGCGACGAACGATGCCGAACTGCAAGTGGCCAAGGCGATCATTGATTTGGCTCTAGCCGAATGGGAGGAGTCCCTAGCAATCAATAAGCGGCTTCCCGGTTCGATTCCGGAGACGACCGTGCGGCGGCAAAAGGTGCAGTGGGAAAAAGCCAAACTGGATGCGATTGTGGCACAGATGAATTTTACGGTCGCCAGCTTTGACGAAAAGGTAGCCGAAGCAGAAGTGGAAACTGTCGCCAATGAATTGGCACGCCGCACCATCAAGGCGCCGTTTGACGGCGTCGTTGTCCAGCTTTACCGCCAGGAAAGCGAGTGGGTGCAGCCCGGTGAAGCAATATTGCGCGTCGTGCGCATGGACCGATTGCGGGTGGAAGGTTTTGTGAATTGCGAAAAATGCGCTCCTGAAGAGATCGACGGAGCCGCGGTCACGATTACCGTCGCCTTGGCGGGCGACCAGAGCGCGAGATTCCAGAGCACGATCAGCCATGTGAGTCCGTTGGTCGAGGCAAGTGGGGACTACCGGATTTGGGCGGAAGTGGATAACCCGCGGGGCGGCGGCGAATACCCGT
>JADHUC010000231.1 GCA_016784735.1 Pirellulaceae bacterium
CCAGGCGCAGCGTAACGCACCTACAGCTCCAACGAATGCTCGTGGTCAATAGAGCGACTGCATAGAACAGCTCCGCTCACTCCTTGCCAGCATCGTGCTTGCGGTGGTCCTGCATCGCGCGGCGAACGGCTGTTGCGGTTTGCGACAGGATCGTGAGCTTCTTCTGCACCTCGCAGTCTTCCTCGCAAGGCACAAAACCCTGCATGTCCGCCCGGGGGCGTGCAAGAAGCAACTCGCGGCCCGCCTCGATGATGGATAACGCTTCCCGGTACTTGGGGTCATCGTGATCGCCGAAGCCTGCCAAACAAGGGCTGAGTTCCGGACGTGTGAAGTTGACTTGCGAACCGCCCAACTCGGCTCCGGTGTTAGGAGCGTTCAGTGGCACGCCCGTCAATTCGGCAAGGCGCGCAAGTTGTTTGTCATCGAGTGGTGAACGCCCGAAGAGATTGTTGGGATAGGCGCTGGCGTACGTGCCGTAGTAAGGCGCGTTCATGTCAATCCACGTCACGATCCGATCCAGGCCTTCCCGATCCAGGCTGGCGCCGCATCGCTCGCTTCGTCGCACCACATCGACCAGCCGGCTGCGATGCGATCCCCAGGCGTAGGGCGGAAGCACGTCGGGCGGGCCATCGTCGACGGCTTTGATCAGAGGCTTTGGCTCGTCGGGAAGGTCGGGATGCCAGCGAATTGGACTGCGCGTGCGCAAATCGAGATAGGATGTGTTGAACACCAACCCCAAATCGCCGGCCAGGTTCAACACTTCGCCCGCTGGTTTGCCGTAGTCGTGGCACGATACGCAGTGGCGGTCGAACACGGGCTGGACTTCCGTGAGATAATTGAATTCGCGCGTCGGGCCGTACCATGGTTCGAGCTTGCTGGGCGGACGGTGAAGTGCCAACGGCAAACGCTCTTCCGCAGCGCCCGGCACCGAGGAAAGTCGGCTTTCGTGGCAACCCACACAGCCAACGTGCTCGCCCGTCTGCAGCGTCGTACCGCTGCGCATCGACTGGACCATCATGCCGTCGGCGTCCAGTGCCTGGAAAAACACGAAACGCCCGGCTGGCGCCTCGAAGTAGGCCGAACCATCCGATTCGACGGGCACGTCACCGAGGATTCGTTTATTGTTCGTACAGTTGTAGTTCATGGCCGGTGCCTGGTGCGTGTCCACGTGCCAATGGTGCCCGGGCCGTGTCCAGAATCGTTTGGGCGGGGCTTCGACGACGCGCAACGTCTTGATCGTCCCGCGTGGTACCCGTTCCATTCCCGAACCGCGGTAGACATCGGCCACGTAGAAGGTCCCCACGTCTTCGCCCCAGTCGACTTTGGCGGTGACGGCGGGCGGACGCGAGCGCGGGGCCAGTGGCATTGGGTCGAAACACCCGGACGGTTCGACATGCAGCAGGACTTCGTTGCCGAAGGTATCCACCAGGAACACGCCCATTTGCTCCGCTTGTCCCGTCATGCGCGAGCAAAGGAGGAACTTGTCGGACAGCGGGTAGGGATCCTCGTATTTGACAGGCAGCCGCGTGAACGTGTCGATCTGCCCGACCAGCGGATGTTCGATTCCAGGCTTGCGCGGAACGTCGCGGCGGACATTCAGATACGGACCGATGTTCGCGGGCCAACTCCGCACAACCGGTTCCAACCCGTCGAGCCCTCGTCGCCGATCCACGATCACCAGCGCTCCCCAAGGGCGATCGTGGCACGCCCCGAATACCGCGACGAACCGTTGTGTGCCGGGAATCGTCCTGGCATCGAAGATCGCTCCCGGCGACCATGCATTATTGCCGTAGAACAATGCATGATTCGTTCCATCCGGGTTGACCGTCCACAATCCAAACGAAGGGCCGAAATGCCGGTCCACATATTCCCAACGATCGTAGAGGATGCGCCCGTCAGGCATCACGGACGGACGCGACTCGAACAACGTGTTACGGCCGATCTGGTGGACGTTGGCCCCGTCGGCGTCCATTACGAACAGGTTGGCCTGAATGTGCCGGTTGCAGCCACAATACTTGGGATCTCGCGTCGACGTGAATACGATGCGGCCATCAGGCAAATGCGCCGGGTCGATGTCCGATACGTCCGTTCCGAATGTGAGCTGTTCTACGCCGGAACCATCGGCCTGGATTCTATAGATTTGGTAGCTGCTCGTTGGCTCGCGGCGCATGGCAAACAGAATCTGGCTGCCGTCGAAAGCGATGTCCGGATCGCGAGCGATGCCGTCGGGCACTTCCAGCAGTGTCTCGACCTGTCCGCCGCGCCCGAAATGGATCGTTCTGACGGCGCCGCCGCCGCGAAAGCTGCGTTCGTTGATCTCGCCAATCTGAAACATCGTTCCCGTGTTGTGGTGATCGCGAGCATATTGCGGCCGGACGACGAACAGAATGGGCTGTCCACTGACCAACGGGTTGGCCACCAGAGCTTCTCGGCGCAGGTTTTCCAGCACCGCTGCATCACCTGTCGCCTCCACCTCGGCCAAGCGAGAAAGGTACTCGCTGCCATCCGGGTACTGGTCACCGAACGTAGCAACCAGATACTCGATCGCCGACCGCAACGCACCGACATCCGCCGGTGTTGAGTCGGTCGCATGCAAGGAAACGGGAAACGACAGAAGCAGTACCGTCGATATTAGACTTCGCGTCATCTTGTCTACCATTTGGCGAAGCAGGCCCATTGGAGTTCAATTTCTACGATGCGAAATATTCCTGCCTACATCTTCTCTGCGGATCAGACCAAGGCAGGAATATTCGTGGCAGGAACATTGTCGGAAGACTACCTGCGAGACACATGATCGAGTTTCGGAAGTAACAGGGGGGAATTCAACGATGGTTTGACGCGTTGAATCAGCGTAGCCTTGAGTCCTAGCAGTCCTCGCTCGCTCTCGGGAAAGAGTCTTGCGGAAGACGGCTCCAACTCCTGCCATGCAGGCGTGTCCGTGATCTGTTCGATCCTGTCTGCAAGATTGAAGGTGTCGCCGACATACAGATTCAGGTCGTCGCGACCAACCAGCGCGTAAACCCCGGGCACCTCGTGATCCGCTCGCTTGAACTTGCCGACAGGCACCGCCGTGGGCAGAGTCTCCTGGAGCCACCCTTTGAACTGTTCCGCTGCGCGTTTCGAGCGCATCGCTCGCTTCCGAAGAGCCAGGGCGGCCCAACGATACTGAAGCGACGTGTAGCCCGGCGAGAAACGTTCGGCAATTTGGTCGAAGTTCGCGGCCAAATCGGGGTCGCACAACATGTCGTCCACGGAAAGATCACACGATACAGTCACTTGAAGCAAGGCAACTTCGCTGGCGAAGCTGTATGGGTCCATTTCGCGCAACGTGATTCTGTGGCGTCGCTTGGTAAGTCGAGGAAGGCGGTCGTTCTTCCGCAGGCGGAGCAGCGTCTGGTTCCAGATGACGGCGTCGCCGGGTATGCCCAGGTGCTTGCACTCGCCGACAAAACCGGCGTTCAGTTCCGGATCTGCAAGCAGATAGTCCGTAGAGAAGCCATCGTGGGTTACGCTGTATGCGCTCGTTACGCCTGACTCGATTTCTTCACGAATTCTTTGTGCCTTGCTCGAACGTCGTTTGCCTGCCCCACGCGAACTGCGAAGCACGGCCTTCGACTTGCCCTTCTTTGTCGACGGGGCGCTTTTGTGCGGCTCTTCGAAACCGTCCAAAGGATCACCGACGCGAATGTCCTTGATGCGATCCTTGATGCGATTGACATAGTCTTTAGACAACTCGAGTCCGATCCATGGCCGACCCAGCTTCTGGGCAACCGCCAGGGTTGTGCCGCTACCGGCAAACGGGTCCAGAACGACGTCTGTGGGATCCGAAGAAATGCGAATGATGCGACCGAGCAGTTGCTCGGGCATCTGGCATCCGTGGAAACCCTCGCGTTCTTTGAACGTTCCGGCCACCCGAGGAAAGTACCACGTGTCGTGGGCTGCCGGAAAGCCGTTCGGCAGATCCTGGGGACGGAGAATCCAGGTGTTGTCCGGCAATCGCCCTTTCGGGTTCGCACGCGCGTCGGCGTACACAAGCTGCCTCGCGGACGGCACGCGGACTGCCGGGTTGTCCTGGTTGAAAGTAAAATCCTGCGGATCCTTGACGAAGTGAAACAGATGTGTATGCGAGCGGCTGAAACCACGTTTGCAGTTGACGCCGAACGTGTAGTACCAAATCACCCAGCTTCGGCAGGTGAAACCTACATTCTGAGCGGCAACCTTCAGCTCCGCCGCGTACTCGTCGCCAATCGCCAGCCAGAACGTGCCATTCGATTTAAGAGCGCGGTAGACGCCTTCGATCCACTCTCGCGACCACTCCAGGTAATCGTTGGCACTTTGGTCGTCGTCGTAGACGTCGTATTCGTATCCGATATTGAAGGGCGGGTCGGCGAAGGCCAAGCCGATACTGCCCGGAGTAATCCGGCGCAGCTTCTTGATGCAATCTCCTTGATGAACCTGATTCAGGGCCAATCCCACCGGCTACGCTCCCCTGCGATGTGGTCTGGAACATGTTACGAGATCTGCAGGCACGCTTCAATGTGCAGGATCTCTGCCAGCGGCAAGTGCTTCCATACGTCCCCGATCTGCCCGTAGTGAGTATTCGCCATCAGTTGCCGCCAAGCCGTTCCCTGACGTCCCCGTGCCCGACTTCGCTACCGGTATGGCATTGTATGAAGTGCGCAGTGCTTGCGAAATGGCCGACACTTGGTCATGATCTCAACAACGGCATTCAAGTCGAACCTCACTTTCGATTTGACACAGTACCAGCCTCACACCGGAGACGGAGACCATGAAAAGAAAGACCTTAGCCCTTGCCTGCTTGGCTTGGTGCCTTGGGGGAACCGTTTTTGCCGAGACGAAGCCCAACGTCCTGTTCATCGCCATCGACGATCTGAACGACTGGATCGGGTGTATGGGCGGTCATCCCCAGACGCAGACGCCGAATTTGGATCGCGTGGCTGCCCAAGGCGTCTTGTTCACCAGCGCCCATTGTGCCGCACCCGCCTGTAACCCATCGCGATGTGCTCTGATGAACGGGATTCGTCCGTTTACGTCCGGTGTGTACCTGAACCCGCAACCCTGGCGGCCCGTGTTGCCCGATGCGGTGACTCTGCCGCAGCACTTCATGGCCGGCGGCTACGACGTTCGTGGCGGAGGCAAGATTTTCCACGGCCGCTACGAAGACATAGCTTCGTGGCACGAATGGTTCGATAGCGGGCCCACGCCACCGCTTCCGCAAGCGGAACGCAACAATCCACACAGCCGCGCCGGCGGGATCGTCTGGGGCAATCTGCACGATACGCCGGACAGCGAAATGCTGGACTATCGCATGGCTTCCTGGGCCGTCGAGTACCTGCAGAAGGAACACGAGAAACCGTTCTTCCTGGCCGTGGGGTTCAAGCGGCCGCATATGCCATGGCAGGCTCCAGGGAAGTACTACGACAAGTTCCCCGTCGAGGACATCGTGCTGCCAAACGTGCCCGACGACGACTTGGACGATCTCCCGGCTGCCGGCGTGCGAATGGCTCGTCCGGAAGGCGATCATGCCAAGGTGCTGGCAACCGACAACTGGAAGTACGCCGTACAAGGATACTTGGCCACGATCAACTTCCTGGACGGACAACTCGGTCGAGTCTTGGATGCCCTGGAGAAGAGTCCCGACCGTGACAAAACGATCATCTGCCTGTGGAGCGACCATGGCTGGCATTTGGGCGAAAAGAAGCACTGGCGCAAATTTGCACTTTGGGAAGAGGCGACCAAGGCGCCGCTGATGTGGGTTGTTCCGGGATTGACCAAGCCGGGAACGGTTTGCGAGACTCCGGTGGATTTCATGAACATCTACCCAACGCTGGCCGACCTGTGCGGCTTGCCCGTTGATGATCAACTGGAAGGTGTCTCGCTGCGACCGTTGCTGGCCGATGTCAAAGCCGACTGGGACCTACCAGCCATCACCACGCACGGTCGCGGCAACCACGCCGTGCGTAAGGACAACTGGCGCTACATCCGCTATGCAGACGGCGGCGAAGAATTGTATGATCGCAACTCGGACGCGAACGAATGGACCAATCTGGCCGCCGATTCAAAGTTCCAGACAGTCAAACGACAACTTGCTGCTCACTTGCCTGCCCCGACGGACGAAGCCCCCGACGCGCCACGCGATCCGAATGTGAAACGCGGCAAGCAAAAGCAGAAGCAAGCGACGAGAAAGAAGAAGTCGCAGTGAACGAATGACCATAGGGACCATGGGCAGGAGTATTCCTGCCTTCTCCTCTGTCCAAACGGAGATACCCTTCCTTGGAAAGAAACATGGACGACAAGCCCTTTGACTGCTTCGATCTGGAGCAGACGATCGAATTGATAGCGAAATCGCTCGGAGTTTCCGCCGTACAAGTGCGCGCGGCGGTCGAGCTGCTGGACGCCGGCAATACGATCCCGTTCATCGCTCGCTACCGCAAAGAGGCAACCAAGGGCCTTGACGAGTTGGCCTTGCGCAGTGTCGAGGACTCGCTGACACAGTCCCGCGAATTGGCTCAGCGCAAGTCGACAATCCTGAGAACCATCGACCAGCAAGGTCAGTTGACCGACGACCTGCGTCAGCAGATCGAGGGGTGCCTTGACAAGAAAAAGCTGGAAGACTTGTACCTGCCGTTCAAGCCCAAACGCCGGACACGGGCCACGATCGCTCGCGAGCGAGGTCTGCAGCCGTTGGCCGACGTCCTCTATCGGCAAGAACCTCTGAACCGACCAACCAGCGACGTTCTACAGCCGTACGTCTGTCCCGAGAAGGAAGTGCCGGACGAAGCGGCCGCGCTCGCCGGTGCATGCGACATTGTGGCCGAGCAGTGGTCGGAGGACGCAACAACGAGAAGTTGGCTGGTCGAGCAGGCTCGATCCGCGACCGTCGTCTCACAGGTCCGTCGCGGCAAGAAGGAATCGGCCAGTAAGTTCGAGATGTATTTCGATCATCAGGAGCCGCTCAGACGAGTGCCGTCGCATCGGTTGCTGGCCATGAAACGCGGCGAAGCGGAAGGCATGCTGCGCGTCGGCGTGCAGCTCGACGACGGCTACGTGCTTCGCAAGCTGAAGGCTAAGCTGGTTCGCAATGCACGGTTCGAGTTCTACGACGATCTGCTGCGGACGGTCGAAGATTGCTACAACCGCCTACTGCAGCCCGCCACCGAATCGGCGACTCTGCAGCAGTTGAAGGAAACGGCAGACGAGGAAGCGATCGCGGTTTTCGCCAAGAACCTTCGCGAATTGTTGCTTGCCCCGCCTGCTGGGCCTCACGTGACGATCGGCCTCGATCCAGGTTTTCGTACCGGATGCAAAGTAGCCGTCGTCGACGGTACCGGTAAGTTCCTCGCCAACGCCACGATCTACCCCACGCCGCCGCGCAGCGACACGCAAGGTGCGGAAAGAACGTTCACAGACTTGATCGCCAAGTACGACGCCCGCCTGATCGCCATTGGCAATGGAACGGCGTCGCGAGAAACCGACGCGTTCGTGACCAAGGTGTTACGCTCGCATGGATTGAATATCACCAAGGTCGTGGTCAGCGAGTCGGGGGCGTCGATCTACTCGGCCAGCGAGGATGCCGCGCGCGAGTATCCGGACTTGGACGTCACGGTTCGCGGGGCCATCAGCATCGCTCATCGCCTGCAGGATCCGCTGGCCGAATTGGTCAAGATCGACCCAAAATCGATTGGCGTTGGCCAATACCAGCACGACGTGAATCAAACGCTGCTGCGAAAGTGCTTGGATCGCGAAGTGGAGTCGTGCGTGAACTCGGTCGGGGTGGACGTGAATATGGCCAGCGCGCCGCTGCTGTCGCATGTGGCGGGAATCGGTCCCAAGCTGGCGCAGCGGATCGTCGAATACCGTGATGCCCATGGCCGGTTCGAGGGCCGGAAGACGCTTCTCAGCGTGCCAAAGCTGGGCAAGAAAGCCTACGAACAAGCCGCGGGGTTCCTGCGCATCCGCGACGGCGGGCAGCCATTGGATAATTCGGCCGTGCATCCGGAAAGCTATTACGTTGTCGAGCAGATGGCGGACTGTTTGGGGGCGTCTGCAAAACAACTGGTCGGCAACGCGACGTTGGCGGGCAAGCTGAATGCCGAACAGTTTGTGGACGACCGTGTCGGATTGCCGACTGTCCAAGACATTCTTGCCGAGTTGGCCAAACCGGGTCGCGACCCGCGTAGCGAGTTCAAAGTGGCCACGTTCGCCGAAGGCGTCAACGAGCTGGAGGACTTGAACGAGGGCATGATCCTGGAAGGCGTCGTCACCAATGTCACACGCTTCGGAGCGTTCGTCGACGTCGGTGTTCACCAAGACGGGCTGATCCACATATCAGAACTGGCAAACCGGTTCGTCGAAGATCCCAGCGACGTAGTCTCCGTTGGCGACGTAGTCCGAGTCAAAGTGCTGGACGTCGACCTCGACCGGCGCCGCATCGCGCTGTCACGCAAACAAGTATGAAAGGCGGCAGGGCCGTAGGCTGAATCGCGGAGTTTGTGTACGATCGCAGATGAAACAGGTTCTTCGTTTAACCCGAAGCCGGAGGCGATGGCGCGCGCCGCGAGTGGACCGTCTATCCCACTGCCCGCCATCGCCTCCGGCTTCGGGTTAAACGACATCGAACTCTACTAGAATCGCGCAAGGCGCCGCTTTAAGGAACTCATCATGAACTGCTACGTTGCCGAGTTCATTGGAACAGCCATTTTGGTCTTGCTGGGCAACGGCGTTGTGGCCAATGTGGTGCTCAGCAAGACCAAGGGCAATGGCGCGGGGTGGGTGGCGATCAGTGCAGGTTGGGGATTCGCCGTCTATGTGGCCGTGCTATGTGTTGGCGAAGTGAGCGGCGCCCATATAAACCCGGCGGTCTCGATCGGTTTGGCCGTGGCAGGGAAGTTCGCGTGGGCGAAGGTGGCGGGTTACATAGCTGCCCAGATGGCCGGGGGAATCTTTGGGGCAATCGTGGTGTATCTGTTCTACAAGCCACATTACGATGCGACAGACGAACCGGACTTAGTGCTCGCAACATTCTGCACGGGGCCAAACATCCGCGCGTTGCCTTTCAACTTTTTGTGTGAGCTTGTCGCCACCTTTGTGCTGGTGTACGCAGTCCTGCTAACCACAAATCCATTCTTCGATCCAGACGGCGTCAATGTCGAAGTCGGACTTGGTTCGATTGGGGCCCTGCGGGTCGGATTGATCGTGTTTGCCATCGGCTTATCGCTTGGTGGAACCACCGGATATGCAATCAACCCGGCCAGGGATTTGGGGCCGCGCATAGCGCACGCCTTGCTTCCTATTCGCGGCAAGCGCGATAGCGACTGGTCCTATTCACCAATTCCCATAATAGGACCAATCGTTGGCGGCCTACTCGCGGCGTTTCTGTACCTTGCATTCTCAGACTAAGCCACCTTCTGACCGTCGGATGAGGATATGCAGCCGCTTACGGTCCTGAATGAGTGTTTCGGGCACAGTAGTTTCCGCGGACAGCAGTTGGATGCGATCCAGCGGGTGCTGGCCGGGGGGCATTCGCTGGTGATCATGCCTACGGGCATGGGCAAGTCGCTGTGCTACCAGATCCCAGCGATTCTGCTGGCCAATCAAGACCGAACCGACACTGCCAAGCGCGGATTGACTCTGGTCATGTCGCCCCTGATTGCGTTGATGAAGGATCAGGTCGACTCGTTGCGCGCCCGCGAGATCGCGGCGGCTTACATTAACTCGTCTCTGACCCGAACCGAACGCGAGGACCGATACGACGCCGTCGGTCGCGGCGAATACGATTTGCTGTACGTGACTCCGGAACGTTTCCGCAAACCGGAGTTCATTGATGTGATCCGGCGGCGACGTGTAGATTTGCTGGCCGTCGACGAGGCCCACTGCATCAGCGAGTGGGGACACGATTTTCGACCCGACTACACGCGGTTGCGCGAATTCCGCGAGTTGTTGAACGGCCCCACAACCATTGCGCTCACGGCAACCGCCACGCCCGATGTCCAGAGCGACATCGTCCAACAACTCGGCTTGCGGAACGACGAAGTCGTGTTGTTCCACGAAGGAATCGACCGCCCGAATCTACGGCTGGACGTGATCGAATTGTGGGACGACGACGAAAAACTTGAGCACATTCTGCGGATACGTAACTCGCGGCCGGGCAGCGGAATTGTCTATTTCACGCTGATCAAAACGCTGATGCGGTTCAGCGACCACCTGACGGCACAGGGCGTTCCCCATTTGATCTATCACGGCGAATTGGAGCGTACCCAGCGCAAGCGGCTGCAAGACCATTTCATGAACGAGCCCAACCATCTGGCCTTGGCCACCAACGCGTTCGGAATGGGCATCGACAAGGAGAACATTCGTTTTGTCGTTCATGCCGACGTGCCGGGCTCGATGGAATCCTACTATCAGGAGATTGGCCGGGCCGGACGGGACGGACTCGCGTCCGAGTGCGTGCTGCTGTACGACCAACGCGACTTGGCAACGCAGATGGAATTCCTGAAGTGGAGCAATCCGGACGCCGAGTTCTACGAACGCGTGTATGACTTCCTGCAGCATGAACTGGAGCAAGTGACGGCGTTCGGCCTGGACTGGCTGCGTGAACGGCTGCACCACCGAGACAAACACGATCACCGCCTGGAAACCGCGCTGGCCATGCTGGACCGCTACGGGGTGATCGAAGGTTCCCTGTCGCCATTCGACATCCAATTGGTCGACGATTTGCCGGAACCATTGCGCGATCAGTCGCGTTTGGACGAGAAGCTGCGCCGGGACCAGCAGAAGCTATACACGCTGGTCCAATACGCAAAGCACGAAGGCGACCGAAAGGCATTCATCCACGAGTATTTCGGCTTGCCCTACACGGCATAGAGCGCAGGACGATTCGTTGGGTGGCCTCTCTTTTCTTCCCAACGAATTCAGGACGGCAACGAATGAAGTCTTCCTTGCTGTGCTGTTCGAGCAGCGACCTTGCGGCCATGCCTTGGGGCGGCTACGACGACGTTTCGGAAGTAGTCGGCTGTTCGATTCGTTCCAATCGAGTGATGTGACCCAAGTCCACGATATTCAATCGTTCGATAGCCGGGCCCGGCCGATCACCTTCAGGTGCCCCCACATACGCAGACGAAGGGGATACCCAGACCAAATCAGGATGACGAATTACGTAGGTCGCACCGTCAGAGACATACATGCGAAACGGACGAAATGGCTGGGCGGTGAGTACCTCGACGAGTTCTTGTCTAAACATGAGGCTTTTCCTTTCTCTCGGTCACCGAATCAATTATACCCCGAGGAAAGAGCAACGACACCCCGCGGAAAGCCCTCAGATCGCCCACCGGGAAGAACATCCGTCGCCGCCGTTCCATTCGTCAAGGCTGTCGACCTGGATTACGTGTCTTTATTTCCTCAGATCTTACACAACAACGGCGTTCCGAGCGAAGCGAGGACTCGCGCCCATGCTGTTGGGCGACGCTCACGGCCCTGATTCGGTGTCAACTTCTCTAGCGATTTCATCTTCGACTTCTTTGAAGTAGTGGTCGCCTGGATCAAGCTCGCAACAACCATCGCGACCGCCGTCCGCAAGTCGTTGCCAATGAGGACAATGTAATGAAACATCTCGACGGCTGCAAGAGAAGCCAAAACTGCATAACTCTTGCGCAACGCTATCGTTCGAAGCCAAGGGATAGGACCGTAAGTAATCTACTGCAACATCCTGCATGTTAGCCGCGCCCCGGTTTGACATAGCGCAGTTCGCCCAAGGGTTTTCAGTCGCCATGATGTCGACAAGTCTGGTCGCCAAATGCTGCCCAGACGTGCCGATCCGTTTTCACTCTTTCAATATCCACCAGAGAGGATGCCCGGTCAAGTGGAACGTCTCCTCGTGCGGCGAACCTCGCTTGCCACGATGCCCGTCAGGTGGACCGGTCTGGCGTCCGTCTGGATGGACAAGGTCGCCACGGCGCAAAGAAAAACCCGCGTGGAAGACACGTGGGCGGGAACGCGATGAAGCCCCAGACTCACTTTGCCAATTCGGCTTCGATTGCCTTGATCAGGTTTGGATCGTTGGGTTTGGTGCGCGGGGTATAACGAGCCACGACTTTCCCGTCCTTTCCAACGAGGAATTTCTCGAAGTTCCAACTGATTTTCCCGGTGCCTTTGGGCTTGGTATCCAGGGCCGTGAGGTGTTTGTACAGGGCGCATGCATCGGGCCCATTGACGTCGATCTTCTCGAACATGTCAAATGCCACTCGATACTTGGTCGTGCAGAAATCGCGTATTTCCTCAGCCGTACCCGGCTCCTGGCCGCCAAATTGGTTGCACGGGAATCCCAAGACGCATAGCCCCTTGTCGCCATACTTCTCGTGCAACGCCTGCAGTCCCTCGTAGTGTGGCGTCAAGCCGCACTTGCTGGCCACGTTGACCACTAACAGAACTTTGCCTTCGTAAGTCTTCGCCAAATCGACTTCTTTGCCTTCGAGAGTTTTCGTCGTGAACTCGATGTCGGACGCAGCGGAGCTGGTGACCCCTGAAACGACGCCCGCAACAGTCAATGCCAAAACGGTCAGCCTGAACATAGCGACTCTCCTATTGCTGCCAGAACGCATAAGCATCTATTGATGCTTTATAGGCAGCGAAGCCACGGAGGAAAAGTGCCAGAGGGGAGAAATGATGGGAATTCCGCTGCCCGGAAGAGGTTCGGCTACGGCCGGTCGGCGAGCGGGGCGATGTTCTGTACGCGGTCCACAATCAACTGACGCTGGAGTTCCTTTCGACGCGTCGTAGTCGATGGACTCGGCTGCCGGCGTCGCATCTCTTCGCGCAGCTCGTCGGTCGTCATGCGGAGGTCTCGTTCGTGACGCCAGCGTTGGTAGCCGTAGTCGGCCAGTCCCAGTACCAGGAGCATTGCACCCATTTTTGCGCAGGTCCACAAGCCGATTTCGGCCAACGTCCCGGCTATCCCGTTGCCATCCATAGCCCCGATCTCCAATAGACGCTCTCGCTGGCCCCACATGCTCCAAATGCCCACGGCAGCCACCGCGGCAATTTTGGTTATCGAGAATGCCAGGCGGATCAAACTGGCCGCGGAGAACAATCGTTGGAGGCCCTTCAAAGGACTCACGCGACTGGTGTCGGGAGCTAGTTTCTTGGGAGCGAAGAGGAAACCGAATTGGACGAAGTTGGCGGCGATCGCCAGCAGCGCGAGCAACCCAAGCACGGGCAGGACGACTCGTGCAAGGTCCCACGTCGTGGCCCGCCAACGGTCGACGGCGGTATCAGCATCCATCGTCAGCCAGGATTCCCCGCCGAATTGCTGATGGGAAAAGTCCGCGAAGAACATGACCACCTTGCCGCCCAAGGCCATGAGTACCAGTGTCCCGCCCAAGAGGACTGCGGCCACGACCAAGTCGTGACTCTTCGCCACGCGGCCTTCCTGGCGGGCCAACTGTCGTCGTTGTGGACTTGCGGGATGGATTTTTTCGGCGATGTAGTCGGACATTTATTACACGCTACAAGCTGCGGAGTATTTGGGCAAACACGGACTTATGCCAGCTATGTCCAGGTGTCCGTGTCTTCGTTTAACCCGAAGCCGAAGGCGATGGCGGGCGTTGCGCGTGGACGATCCATCCCGCTTCACGCCATCGCCTTCGGCTTCGGGTTAAACGATTAGGAGGTCACGGTAGTGAGTGTCGAACACATTGCTTGAATGGCTGCTTCGGCGTGGTCGCGAAACAGCCAGGCTGCTCCGCCCAGGGTGACCGACATGACGGCCATTGCCAGGACGGCATTCAGGCTGAAGCCGACGGCGATCGTATTCAGTTGCGGTACGGCTCGGCTGACGAAGCCCACAATCAGCGTGGCCAATAGCAGAGCCAATACGACCGGCGCGGATACACGGAGTGCCAGCAGGAAGCTCTGAGCGACGACCTCGTTCAGCGTCTCGAACAGGCTGGCCGAGAAGCCGACATGGCCCGGCCGCATCCACTGGAACGTGTCCAGCAAGGCCGCCAGCACTTGACGATGCCCGCCGACGAGCAGGAAGAACGCCGTGGCTGTCAGTTCGAAGAACTTGCCAAACAGCGGTGTACTGGTTCCCGCCTCGGGGTCGATCACTTGCGCCAGCGAAATGCCACTCATTTGCCCGATGACGCGTCCGGCTGCCTGCAGTCCCGCAACGACCACCACCAGCGCAAGCCCCATCATCAACCCCAAGATCGACTCGCGGCAAAGCGCAATCAGCAGCGTTGCCATGTTGTCCGGTTCGGGTTGCCCATCCGTCCAGAAGACCGGCGCGATCATCAGAGCGATGGCGACCGCCAAGACAACTCGAAGATATTTGGGGGCCTGCTGAATCCCGAAGACCGGCGCAACCACGACCAAACCGCCGACTCGCGCAAACACGAACAGGAAGACCAGGAGCTGGCTGCGGTAGAGTTCCACAAAGGCCGACATTCTAGCCGCCGGTGATGGTGAACGGGATATTGGTGATGAGCACTTCGGAGTATTCGACCATGCGCTGGATCAACCACGGCAAACACAATGCTACAGCGGCGACCATTGCCACGATCTTGGGGACGAAAGACAGCGTCTGGTCTTGTATCTGCGTCAGCGCTTGCAGCAATCCGACAACCAGGGCGACGACAATGCCGACCAGCAGAATCGGAGCGCCGACGATCACGGCCGTCGTCAGGGCCTCGCGTCCCAGGTCCACAGCGATTTGTGCGTCCATGGTTGTCCTTTGGATCTCGTACTACGGTCTGGTTGCGTCTGACGGCCACGTCGTTTAACCGCAAGCCGGAGGCGTGCGCGCTGCCGGGGACGCACGCCTCCGGCTTGCGGTTAAACGATTAGAGGCAGCTACAAGTATGGTGCGAAACTGTCCAGTAACATGCCTACGACCAAGTGCCAGCCGTCGACCAAAACGAACAACATCAGTTTCAGTGGCATGGAAATCATCATCGGTGGCAGCATCAGCATGCCCATCGAGATGGTCACGCTTGATACGACAAGGTCGAGGATCAAGAACGGCAAATAGACCTGAAAGCCAATCAGGAACGCGACCTTCAGTTCGCTGAGCATAAAGGCGGGTAACAACACTTGAAGCGGAACATCGTCGTAGTTTTCCGGCGTCGGTGTGTCCGCGGGCAAACGCTGGTAGAACAGCCAAACGTCGTCGTGGTTGCCGGCGAGCTTGATTTGCCGGCTCATGAAACGTCGCACGGGCCGAATGCCGGCCTGCCAGGCTTCCTCCGCGCTCATTTCGACACTGGGATCGGTATACGGCGCGATGGCTTCGTCGTAGACATCTTTCCAGACCGGCGACATGATCAGCAGCGTCATGAAGAGCGCGATCGAGCTGATGACCTGGTTCGAAGGCAATTGCTGGATCCCCAAAGCTTGTCGCAGCAAACCCAGCACGACAGCGATACGGATGTAGCTGGTGGTCATCAGCAGAATGGCAGGAGCCAGGCTCATGACCGTTAGCGTCAGAACAACCTTAAGGGTCGAGTCGAATTGCTCCGGGCTTGCCCAGGATTCCGGCCCGGTGGTTATCGACTGGCTGATCGTTTGGGGACTGAAGCTCGGGGTTGTCTCCTGGCCATTTGCCGCGGAGACGGCCGCCCAGCAGGCCAGTGCGATGGCGGCGACGGTGATGAGCCGTAGCGCGCGCGCCGTTCGAGCGGCTACGAGGCCAAACGACCGAGCAGTCGCATCGGCCGGAGGCGGCAATGGCTGACGGTGTTTTGCTGGGAGGACTCTCATGACCTACTTCAGCGGTCACTGGTGGACGGGTGGTGGTTCAACTGCGACAAGGCTTCGCGAAACGACGCGGTGATGCTGCCCGGCTGGTTCTGCCGGCAGATTCCCGCCAAACGATCAATCTCGGCCGGATCGGTGATTTCCGTCAACGTCTCAGCGCCGGTGGGCGTCACGGATAGTAGCAGCAGTTTGTTCCCCACTCGCACCAGGTGCATTTCCTGTCGTCCGCTCAAGTGCGCTCGCCCAAGCGTTTCGACGACGTCGCCGGGAAGGGCTGCATTTCCTTTGGGACCGACACGACGTGCAAACCAAATGATCAACGCGAACAGACCCAGTACGACCGCCAGACTAGTAATCACCGTTGTTGCCGCGCCCGCGGGCGATTTGGGCAAACGGCTGCGTCCTTCGTTCGACCGCCGGTCCGAGGGCGGTTCCAGCGGCAAAGGTCCATCGGCAGGCGACGTGGCGTGAGTCTCTTGCGCTGGTTCGGCGCTTCGAACAAATTGAATGGGCAGTCGGGCAGGGCTGGCACCTTCGGGCTCCCCTTGCGCACTTGCACAAGTGGCGCTGCCCGCGAGCAGAATCGTGATGAGATGGCAACGTCCGAGAGGCGGCATCCTTGCGCTTTCCTTTGACGTCTTTTTCGTGATGTGAGCGTGCGTTGCAAGTAGGTCCCGCCTGCCGGGCGGGACCTTCGGCGTCCGTTTCATCCATCTTGAGGTCCCGCCCGGCAGGCGGGACCTACGGTGGAGGGTCCGACTACTTCGGTGATGCGTACGCACAAACGACCGTCCAACACCAAGATCTCCCCTCGCGCGACCAAGCATCCGTCGGCATAGACGCTCACCGGATCATGGGTCTCTTCGTCCAATTGCACAACCAAGCCGCCCGCAAGCCTTGCAGCCTCGCCCGCGTCGAGCGAAGTGCTGCCTAGTTCGATTCGAACGTCCAGCTCTCTGCTAGCGGTCGCGGCCGGCGCCGTTTCGCTTGACGCCTCCGAAAGATCGGCCAACTCAAACGGCGAGGCTGCTAGCAGTGCCGCGGAGACGTCCTCGTGGACTAACGATTCGATTGCGCCGGACATCGGCACCCACTCCCAGAAGTGACTCGCTGAGAAGAGGCGCTACTTGTCGCGGAAATCGCCGCTTTGGGCAAGGCCAACTTTCGAGAATGATTGGCCTGCGAGTTCGTCAAGAAGCCGGTTTTCCCGCTTTTCTTCGTCGTGTCGGTATGCCTGGCGCTGCTTGTCGCTGAGCTTCTCCAGCATGCGAAGTTGGCGATCGGCTTGGAGCAACGCGGCTCGGCATTGTTCGACTTTCTTTGCCGCCTGCTCCTTCTGTCGGCCGAGGCGGTCGATTTTCTGCCTCAACGTCTGCTCGTTAGAATGGCAATCCTGCAGGTGGGCAATGTCGATACTTCCGGGCGATAGAAAACCGCGCGAATGGACGCGCGATTGTTGCAGTTCTTGCGCGAGCCGATCCATATCCCTTTGCAGGCCGAGCTGCGATCGTTCGACGTCCTCCAATTCGGCTCGCCGCCCGTCGCGCTCGGCAAGACGGACTTTCAGTATGGAGTGGAGTGAAAAGCGGAATTCGGACATATGCACTTGCCGACGCGGCCGGCCGTCTCGGGCGTCACCGTTTAACCCGAAGCCGGAGGCGATGGCGACCAAATGGGGTGGATCGTTTACACGTCGTGCCCGCCATCGCCTCCGGCTTCGGGTTAAACGAAAGAGTTCCTTCCTTCACGATTCTCAGGGCATGTGTCGTGTCAAATCGAGCAGCGTTTCTCTGGCTGATGCCGGCGAACAGAGTTCGTCCACGCCCTGGCACAGATACCGGCGAATCTGATCTCGCATCGTAATCGCCGCGTCGACGCTCGGGTTGGAACCGGGGCGATAGGCGCCGATGGAGATGATGTCCTCGTGGTGGCGGTATTCTGCTAGCAATCCGCGGACTTTGGCGATGGCAGCCATTTGCTCTTGGGGAGCAATATCTTGGGCCAAGCGGCTCATGCTGTCCACGATATCAATGGCCGGATAGTCCCCGGCAGAAGCCAGTTTGCGTGACAGCACAATGTGGCCGTCCAACAGGCTTCGTGCAGCATCGCTGATCGGTTCGTTGATGTCGTCGCCTTCGACTAGCACCGAGTAGAACCCGGTGATCGAGCCTTGCTGGTCGCAACCGGCCCGCTCCAACAGCCTTGGCAGGGACGCGAACACGGACGGGGGATACCCGCGGGTTGCCGGTGTTTCGCCTGCGGCCAAGCCGATCTCGCGCCCGGCCATGGCAAAACGCGTCAACGAATCCATCGCCAGCAGTACGTTCTTGCCCCGATCGCGGAAATACTCGGCCACGGCCGTGGCGGTCATGGCGGCCTCGACGCGGACCAGCGCCGGTTCGTCGCTGGTGGCGACGATCATGACGCTTTTCTTCAGCCCTTCGGGGTCGAGGTTGCCTTCAACGAATTCCTTGACTTCGCGGCCTCGCTCGCCGATCAGGGCAATCACATTGACGTCCGCTTCGCTGTGGCGAGCCAACATACCCAGCAGTACGCTTTTGCCTACTCCGGCGCCCGAGAAGACGCCCATGCGCTGCCCGCGACCGCAGGGGAGCAAACCGTCGATGGCACGAATTCCGGTGGATAGGGGCGTGTCAATGTGAGGGCGTTCGTAGGCCGGCGGGGCGCACCGGTTTACGATGGTCCGGTCTTCCAGCGGCGGTTCGGGACGACCGTCAATGGGCTCGCCATGCCCATTAATCACGCGTCCCAAGAGCCCTTCGCCGACTCGAATGAAACGAGCCGTCCGTGCCAGACGCACTCGGCTGCCATATCGGACGCCCGTCATGTCCCCCAGCGGGCTCACCAGCGTGAGTTCTTCCCGAAAGCCGATCACTTCGCCTGATACGGGCTCGCCGGTTTGGCGTTCGATCTCGACTAGTGCGCCGACGGGCGCCGGAAAGCCGGCTACGGCTGTCGCCGCTCCCTCGGTACGAACGACGCTGCCGGTCACAGCCGTCGGCATAATAGCACGAATCTGGGATGTCAAATACTTCATGCTCATGGGTTCAACGCGTCAAGTCAGTTCTTCTTCGATTCGAGCGAGCTGCGCCTCGAATTGTTGGTCAATGTCTCCGAATTCGGTCTCCAAGAAGCACCCGCCGGGGCTGATTGACGAGTCGGCAACGACATTCACTGCCGATGTCTCACTGAGTCTTGCAGTCAACTCGCCAACTCGTTCGCCCAACGATTCATAATCGGCCGGATTCAAGTGCAACTTGATACGTTCGCTGCCAGCCGCTAGATCCAATGCTTCGCGAACGAGATCCAGCGTGATTTCGGGAGAGCCGCTCAATTCGCGCCGCACCAATCGCTCGGCGATCGCGGCAGCCAATCGAATAACGTGGCGTTCACAGTGCTTCAGGTGCTTTGCTTTTTCGTAATCAATGGATCGGACAGCCTCTTCTAACGCCGGCAAAGCGGCGTCCACTCGTTGGTCGACCTCTTGACGGACCTGCTGCTGGATCGTCTGCGTCGCTTGGCGAGCGCCTTCCTGTCGGGCTTCCCAGCGAATGCCGTCCGCCTGCTCGTTCGCCTGCTGAACGATGCGAGCGGCTTCGCTCCGAGCGATCTCCAGTTGCGAACGGACTTCGGCGCTCACATCAATGAAGCCGTCCGATTCTCCGGCCGGATCGGGCAGTTCCGTGCCCGCTGCGATCGCTTTGATTATTCTGACCATCGTCCCTCCCAACGGACGTACCGTCGCCAGCTATACCGCCATCGTGAACCGTCCGATTTTGGGGATGATAATTTCTCCCTGATCGGCCAATTGGCCGGCCAGTTCGGCCAAGCGCTGCTGTGCGCGTTCCATATCGCTCAGTCGCGTCGGGCCTAGTTGTTCCATTTGTCGTCGGAGCGTTTTCGCTTCCCGTATGGGCAGACGCCCGAGAATTCGATCAACCAACTGTCGGCTTGCGCCGGTCAGAGCCAACAACGTTACCTGCGGGTCTGCGGCCCGGAATACCTTGGCCAAGGCCACGTCTTCCAGAGCGATCAGATCGTTGAAGTCGATCGGGGACGGCGAATCAGCGCCCCACTCGCTGCCCGCGGGCGAGCCGCCCGTTCGATCGGCTTCGATCGAGCAGGGATGCCTATCGGCCAGGCGGGTTTCGCTCGCCGTCTGGGCAGTTTCTTGGGGCGATGACGTGCCTTCGGCACTGTCGGCCTGACGGCTTGGATCGCACCGGCGACGGACAGTGATCTTCGTTGCGGCGGAATGCCCGGGACGCTGTGGAGGGTACCCCAATTGCAGAACGACTTGCTGATCGTGCTGCTCGAGCCGCGTCAGGAGCATCTGCCGGTCGTGTTTC
>JADHUC010000232.1 GCA_016784735.1 Pirellulaceae bacterium
GATCCAATCGGCCGCGCGATTGCCACGGCCGACTACGGTACCAACGGCGGTTCTACCTTGTCGCGCCCCAGCACGGTTCCGACTCGCAGTGACAGCGTGTTGGTCACAGGCATGGCGTACAATTCCGCCGGCCAAGTAGCTGACACGACCAACCCGGGCGGCATCAAGACGTGCCTGGAATACGACGATAGGGGCCGGCAAGTGAAGCAGACCATGAACTGCATCGAGTCGAGTAGTTCGAGCAGCAGCAGTTCGTCCGGCGCGCTCGATTCAGACGACACGAACGTCATCATCGAAACCGCTTACAACGCCGACGGCAACGTGAAAAGCATCACGGCGGTCAATTCGTTCACTGGCAATCAGACCGCGCAATACGTCTACGGCACCACGCTTTCCGATTCACACATTGCGTCAAGTCTTCTGAAGCGCAAGGAAATCTACCCTGATTCGGCGGACAGCGACGACGTGATCTTGTTTGAATACAATCGGCAGGGGCAAGTGACGAAGACAACGGACCAGAACGGAACCGTGCATGCTTTCGATTACGACAAGCTCGGCCGTCAAACCGAGGACCGTGCCACGACTCTAGGCACCGGTGTAGACGGCGGTGTCCGACGCATTTCATCAAGTTTCGAAGTGCGGAGCATGCGAGAAAAGACCACCAGCTACAACAGCGAAACCGTGGGCAGCGGCAGCGTGGTCAACGAAGTGCAGTTCGAGTACAATGACTTCGGACAACTCACCAAAGACTACCAAGCTCACGGTGGTACCGTGAACACGTCAACTTCACCCAAAGTCCAGTACGGTTACGCCGACGGCTCGGCGAATACCATTCGGCCAACGACGATCACCTACCCCGATGGTCGTGTCGTCACGTACGACTACGGCTCGTCGGGCACCATAAACGATGCAGTCAGCCGCATCGGCTCCATCGTCGATGACGATGCCGGATCGACCCATCTGGCTGATTATTCCTACATGGGGCTTGGAGCCGCTCGCGGCGTGTTGCCGACTGTGCATTCTCCCTTCATTTCCGGAGTCGTGGAAGTCGACTACACCGAACCGGACATCAAGTACACGCTGGTCGGCACCGCTGGCGGCAACGATCCCGTCACGGGCGACATCTATCGAGGACTGGACGGGTTCGGACGGATCAAGGATTCCTACTGGTACGACTACGGTTCGTCGACGGATGTGGACCGCATCAAGTACGGCTACGACCGCAACGGCAACCGCATCTGGCGCGAGAACACCGTCGCTGCCTCCTATGGCAAGCACTTCGACGAACTCCACAACTATGACCTCATCGACCGCCTCAAGACGATGGACCGCGGCGACCTCGACAATCTAAAATCGCAAATCGAAGATCGAAAATTCTCCCAGGACTGGGCAGTGGACGCCACTGGCAACTGGCGCAACTTCCGTGAGGACGACGATGGCGACGGAACCTGGGACCTGAACCAACAGCGCACCGCGAACAACGTAAACGAGATCAGTGATATTGGTGAGACCGCCGGTCCTTCCTGGGTGACACCAGTCTACAACCGCGCGGGCAACATGACCACGATCCCGACGCCCGCCGATCCCACAGCGTCATTCGCCGCAACATACGACGCCTGGAACCGCCTCGTGAAAATCGAAGAAGGGGGTGACAAAGTCGCCGAGTACGAATACGACGGCGCCAAACGGCGGAGCCTCAAGAAGACCTACTCCGCCGGGCTGCTCGACGAAACGCGCCATTTCTATTACACGACACCAGCACGGTGGCAAGTGGTTGAGGAGCGACTTGATTCGTCATCCGATCCCGATCGCCAGTTCGTCTGCGGGCTACGCTACGTGGATGATCTCATTCTGCGCGATCGCGACACCGACTCGGACACAACGCTCGACGAGCGACTGTATGCCATGCAGGACGCAAACTGGAACGTGGCAAGCATCGCGAGCCCGACCGGCAGTATCGAAGAACGATTCGGGTACAGTCCGTACGGCGTTTCCGCAGTATACGACGCTAGTTTTGGCAGCCGAGCCACGTCCAACTACGATTGGGAGGTGAGGTTCGCCGGGTACCGCTTCGATGTCATCATTGGCTGCTATCAGGTTCGGAACCGAGTGTACATTCCGGCGTTTGGGTGGATTCAGCGGGACCCGATGAAATACACTGATGGCATCAATCTGTACCAGTACGCATCTAGCAACCCACTATCCGACGTGGACCCTCTTGGCTTAGTGACAAGTGGTACGGCCGCCCTGATCTTCTGCCTCGTCGGTGTAGTTGGTGCACATCTGGGGCAGATCTCCATTGATCTCGTTGATTTCCTTCAAGGAAACCCGCCTTCTCCCTACCCGTTCATTGATCCCCCTGGCCCGGTTCCGCAAGAAGTGGTCGATCTAGTGAACGCAATAATCACATTGCAAGTTCGATTTAGCTGCACGAGCATAGTCGGATGTCTCGCTGGATTAAGCCTATTTGCTGTGTTGGACATGTTGTCCGGAGCTGTCCTAGGGGATATTGCACTTCTCATTGCACTTGCTGTTCTGTACGCTGGGGTTTGCTACAGGTGCTGGCAGTTTTTTTGCGATCCCTACCTTTGCAGCGCAGCAATATGGCTTTTCCGGCGTCTTGGCATACCACGGATCCCGCCGTTGACACTGCCTGTTTTAGGCATTCCTATTTAGACCAAAATGGGTGCACGAACACGATCGAACCAGATGTGCATGGAACAAACCACTCCCGCCAATCGGGTAGTGCCCGATTGTTCGTTGCTTCCATTTTCTACTGCGTTTTCGAGCAATTCACGCATGACGCGCTGTCGCAACTGTGGAGTGGAGATGCCACCGCCACTGGAGAAGGAAATAGATGCCGGTTGGGACGGGGATGCCCCTGACATCCAGCAAATTCGCAGAGGACGGGCGCGAATTCTTAATGGTGCTAATCCCCATCTTGTGATGGGCATTCTGCCGCTTCAGGTCGGGTGCTCCATGTCCTGAGTCGACAACACTCAAACGGCGTGCCAATCGTGGGAAACCGACGTTCAAACGGTATCCTACCCGCGGATGGAGTTAAGTCTATGGCGAGCGCAGGGGCAATAACATGACAGAGCCTAACGATTTGAATTGGTGCCGACGAAAGAACATCTGGGATAACCCGGTCTTCCTCGTTGGAGGCCCAACGCTTCTGGTTATTCTCATGGTCGGTGCAGCTCTTTGGATGGGCTTGCAGCGGCCGATACCAGAAGATGCAACTCCGCCGAATGTGGAGGTCGCCCCAGTACCCATCGAAGTCGAGCCTTTGTCTTTCGAGCCACTGACTGTCTTTCTGTTGCTTGCGTGTGCGGTTGGCATTTGGCTGTTGGTCGTACTCGTCGTCGTACTAACCTGGATTGTCTGGTTGCGACTGCCAGCGACAAATGACACACGAGAGCAGCCGGACAAGATTGTGAAGCCGCCACCGATGTAACTGCACGGAAGAAAAGCGGAAGAAAAGGGGTCGGGAGTCGGGTAGCGGCCGACAAGGCCACAATCTTGCGGGTGCAAGTCCCGTCGTATCAATTTGTTCGTTTCGGATGTGTAGCGATGTCACGGTTCATGTTGGGTAACCGCATGTTCATTGCGTGATGTAAACGGCCCGGCTGCTCTGTGGCTGTCACAGCGGTAGGTGCAACCGGGGGGCCTAGCGAGTAAGGGAGCCTGAACATTAGCGAATGACTGCAGCCCCGAAATACCCCTCTCTGTTGAAGTTGCATTGCAGGGAATTTCTTTCGCGTGCCGAGTTCGTCGACTCTGGGGCGAGGCCGATGTCCTTTCGATCGAAGCGTCCAAGCCAAGAGCAAGGACGTCCAAACGGACAGGATCGTAGGGAACGCGGCGGGGTAAGGGTCCAAGCGCCTTGACACAGATTGTGGAGATAACGTCGGGAAGGGCCATCATCCAGCAGGGGCTGACAGCAACCTGCAAAGACCTTCCGTATAAGGAGAACCCGAAAGCGGTAAGGAGGATTTTGGTCTGACGCATGAGTCCGTATGAGCGATGAAGGAGGGGTAATGCCCTTTGACGAGATGCTAGACATTTCGACGCGGCGGGTAACGCCCAAGGCGTGCGAAGGGGCTCTGGGCACTTGGCGGTTCCGGGGGCTGTCCCAGACTTAGAGCTGGGATGAGCAGTCTCCTTAAACCATGGAACGAGACCTGCATGTAAACCGAGTAGGGAAGGGGTGCATATGAGTCAGCATTTAAGCCTCGCCGTATTCCGGGAAGGCAGCAGGAGGACAAGCCAAGGTCAGAACCGGACTCGGGAAATCCGACCGTCCGGGATCGCAGGGGGGCCTATGGAAACGTGGATCACGGGAGCCGGACTGAGGCCCGTCGGGAAACCGCCGGACAAGCCACCGGACCCTAACATCGTCGCGCGCCATAGATCTATCCCGACTTTTTCGCTTCATCGGGCCGCGAAGCGGAGCCCACGCGGGCGAGCGGGCGTAGTGGCGAGGCAGTTAAACGGTGCCGGAATCATCCATGACTTCGAGCTTGCCCTTGTCGGCGGAACCAGCGAATCGGTTGCCCGTTGGATCAGGCTCGGTCAGTTCGGACTCTGGAACGAGACAGGACGGCTAAACGAAATCATCCGCCATGCAGCAGAGCGCGGTGACGGCATGGGCGAAACCGTTGGCCGCGTCGTCCAGGAGGAACGCTTCGCTCGGCAAGAACTCAGCATCGCTGCGGCAGGTTGGAGGAGGCAGGCGAGGGCAGTTAAACGGTACAGGTCGAAAGCGCCGGGATAAGCCGGCATGGAGTAGCGAATGAAAGAGTCGTACGAGGAAGGAGTAACGAGCCACCTCGGCCCCGAGTCATGCGCCGGTGATGGTAACATGACGGGCGAAGCGTTGACAGGGGAACACGCAGGCTCAGCTATCGAGCTCCGAAATCACCACTTGTGCGTGCCGACCTAGTGACCTGTACGGGAAGGCATCTCTACTAGAAAAGGGCATGCATTATCCACGGTACGTACTTGGGGCAAGCCGCGGAACTGGGCGATGTGTTCGTGGTCGCCATCAACAGCGACGCGAGCGTGACCAGGCTCAAGGGCCCCGAGCGTCCGATCATTGGAGAGCGCGATCGTGCTGCGCCGATTGTGAGGACAAAGAACCTGGGTCCATAGCCAACGAAAGGGAACGATAATGACCGCGACAGAAGGAATCCACATCGAATCGTGCCCGGACAATCCGCTTAAGCAACAGCTTGGTTGCGTGGTGGGGCTTGCGGCGGAAGGCGGGGGTCCGTGCGTTTGCGCGAAATTCAACCTTCAGCACCAGGGCGGAAAGACTTGGGAGGGCAGCATTAGCGGTCTGTCGTTCTCGTGGACGATCACCATGAAAGAGACCGGCGGCTTGCTGGAAGTCCTATACGACACAACCGATCCCCGGTGCTGGGGTTCGGATGCGGACCCCACCGGTCAGGAGTGTGATCCTTTCTACCTAGCCGCGCACGCCACAGTCTATCGCGATTGCTGTGGCTGTCGAGAGCCGGGAGAAGGAAGCTCAATACTCGGGATGGAGATCAGCGACCAGGTTATCGCCACCGAAGTCCCGCCGCCGGCGGCCCCGCCTTGTCCGCAGTGGATGCCGAAGGACTGCTGCATCATTCCGGGCGAGCGTCCGCGCGACGGAGGTGGTGGAAGGCCCGATCAAGCTTGCTGTTCCCCAATCAGTGCGGGCTCGTCCCCTGGGTGCGGTGGCCCGGCTCCCTGTCCGTCCACCGTCTTCAGCAAGGGGCCGATTCGCTACTCGACGGGTGAGATCGCTCTGAACGCGGTGGACATCGAGTCAGGAGGGTCCGGCATCCCGTGGGGACATACTCGCAGTTTCGCCAACCGCCTTTCTCGCAATGAATCCGTCGGCAACGGATTCAATTGGCAGGTCGAGCAATGGTCCTGTGCGGTTGCCGACTTTGACGGAAACGTCACGATCGTCGGCCGCCCGAACACGGCGCTGTGGTTCAAGAAGAGCGACGGTGGCTATGTTCCCGATTTCAACGTCAAGCAGACACTGGTCCACGACACCGGCAACGAGCTCTACCGGCTGTACGAACTTGACGGAAGCTACGTGGAATTTGACGACTTCACGGGCATGTTCCGTAGGCATGTTGATCCGGCGGGGAACCAGGTTGAAGTCAAGACAATGCACAGCGACGGGTTCAACTTCACAGAAGTCGAACGTACGTACAGCCAAGGCGGTAACACGACCACCGAGCAGTTCAACTACGAGTACGACGATTCGTTCGCTGATACCCTCCTAAAACAACTGACGCTGCGTCGCAAGGTCAATGGTGGTGCTTGGACCAACGTTGCGCGAGCGGTCTATTCGTACTACGGACAAAACGAACCCAACGGCGGGCTGGCAGACCTCGAGACCGTCACCACGCAGGCGTGGGAAGACAGCCAGTGGAAGAACACTGGGACTACAATGTACCGATACTACAAACAGCTTCCCGGTAGTTCATCAAGCTCCAGCTCCAGTTCTTCGTCATCGGGCACAGCAGAGGGTGAGCCGCTTGCGCACCTGCTCAAATATGTCGTGAATCCCGAGGCGTACGAGCGTCTCAAGGCCGATCCGAACGTCACCGATCCGCTCACCGCAAGTGATCTGAAGGTAGCGGAATATGCCGACTACTACTTCGAGTACGACACGAATGGGCGCGTGACCAAGGAGATGGTCAACGGCGGATCCCAGACGTACGCGCTTGGCTACCAAGAGAGCGAGAACGCCGACGGTTACAACAGTTGGAAGTACAAGACCACCGAGACGCTGCCAAGTGGCGCACAGAACATCGTGTATTCCAACTACGCCGGGCAGACGATGCTTCGCGTCCTCAAGTCGGGCACTGACGAGTGGTGCGAGTTCTGGAAGTATAACGAATCGGGCCAAGTGATCCTGCACGCCAACCCATCGGCCATCAGCGGCTACGACGACACGAAGGCGGATCTGTTGAACGAGTCCGGCGGCAGCTACCAGTACCTGAAAGACAACGACGGGCTCATCCAGACGCACGAGTACGACGCGCCCAGCGGCTACGTAAGCGCCGAAAAGATACAGAAGGGCGAATCCGGCACACCGATCAAGCTACGGGAGTACGAATACACTTCATGTCCCGCGGGCGGCTCATCCAGTTCCTCTAGCTCGTCGTCGTCCGGTGGCCCAAGTGAACCGGCCGCGTGGTTCACCTCGAAAGAGACGATCTATCCGTCCGACACCGATCAAACGGAAAAGATCGTCACGACCTACTCGTACACGTTCTATCCGGACACCACTCAAGTCAAAGAAAAGGTGACCACACTTCCAGCCGTCCCGACCGGTCAAAACGGCTCCGGCCAGAGCGACACGCGGCGCGAGTATTTTGATGAGTACGGCAACCTGATCTGGACCATGGACGAGCGAGGCTTCATCACACGCTACAAGTTCGACATCGCCACCGGTGCAATGACGCAGATGATCCAGGACGTGGATACCTCGCAAGTCACGGACGAACCCTCGGGCTGGGAAACGCCTACCGGCGGCGGATTGCACATCGTGACGGACTTCGAGCACGACGACCAGGGACACACCACGCAGACGCTTGGCCCCATCCACACGGTTGATATTGACGGCGTGGCGACCAGCGTGCGCCGCGCCACATGGACCGTCTACGACGAGGCCAACCACGAAGTGCGAACGGGCCAGGGCTATGCCACCGGCGAACAGTACGACACCTACACCCTGATCAACCCGGTCTCCATCACCAAGTCCGACGAAAACGGCAACGTCCTTGAGGAAATCAAGGCCACGCGCGCATCCACCAGTGGCAAGTTGCTGCCGACCGACACGTTCGCTCAGTCATCGTACGTCGCCGGGACGACGCACCAGTACACCGAGTGCTGTCTCCGCAGTTCCACCCGCGTCTACCACACGATCCCGGACAGCGGCGAAGGTGAAAGCGGCACCAACTACGACCAGACCGACTTCGAGTACAACGCCAGCCGTATCATGAACCGCCAGAAGACCCCCGGCGGCACGATCACCTTCACCGTATTCGACGTGCGCGGAAATCCCACCAAGGTCTACGTCGGAACCGACGACACCGGTGCAACCACCGGCGATCCCACCGGCGGCGGAGCCGCGGGCAACAACATGGTCCTCGTGACCGAAAACGAGTTTGACAGCGCGGGCGATGGCGGCGACGGCAACCTGACCAAACAGACGCAACACGTCGACGCCAGCACGACACGTGTGACCACCTACACCTACGATTGGCGAAATCGCCACACCGCCACAGACGGCGAAATCGACTTCTACGAAAAACTCTACCCTGACAACCTCGACCGGCTCACAAAAACGGAACGTTACGACACAACCGCCAACGGCAATCTGATCGCCCGAAGCGAAACCAAGTACGATAACCGCGGCCACGTCTATCAGAGCATTCGCTATGGCGTGAATCCTTCTACCGGCGCCGTGGGCAATTCGCTGACGGATAACATCTGGTACGACGCCGCCGGCAAGGTCATCAAACGGTTGGCTGCCGGATCGAAGCTCTTCACGAAAATCACGTACGACGGCGTAAGCCGCCGGGCCAAGCAGTATCAGGGTTTCGACATCGACGAAACCGCCTACGCGGACGCAACCAACGTTACGGGTGACACCATCCTCGAACAGACAGAAATCACGTACGATGTCGCAAGCAATGGCATCCAAACGACGCATCGCCAACGGTATCACAACGCAACCGGCACAGGCGAGCTGAACGGCCCGTCCGGCGTGCAACCGAAGGCACGAGTCACCTACACAGCCACATGGCGTGATCCGCTCGGCCGCCCCATCGCCACGGCCGACTACGGCACCAACGGCGGCTCCACCCTCAGCCGTTCGGACACCATTCCAGAGCGCAACGACACCGTCCTCGTCACCAGCATGGCTTACGATTACGCAGGCCAGCTCTCCACGCAAACCAATCCCGGCGGGATCAAGACCTGTTTCGAATACGACGCCGCGGGCCGTCAGGTGAAACAAGTACTGAACTGCGTTGACGCCAGCAGTTCGTCTAGTAGCAGCTCATCCGGCGACCTGGCGCTGGACGATACGAACATCACCGTCCTGACTGCGCACAATGCCGACGGCAACGTATCGAGCATCATCGCCAAGAATTCCTATACCGGCGACCAAGTGACGCAGTACGTGTACGGCACAACGCTTTCCGACAGCGTCGTCGCCTCCAGCCTCTTGAAACGTGCGGAGATCTACCCGGACAGCGACGATGTGGCCGATCCGCTGGGCAACGGCCCCGATGGCATTTACGACCGCATCGAATTCGAATACAACCGTCAAAGCCAGGCGACGGAGATCAAGGACCAGAACGAGACAGTACACGCCTTCGACTACGACAAGCTCGGGCGCCAGACCCACGACCGGGTCACCGCGCTAGGTACCGGCGTCGACGGCACAGTACGCCGCATTTCGACCAGCTTCCAGGTGCGCGGCATGCGCGAGAAAGTGACAAGCTGGAACGGCGAGACGGTAGGCTCCGGCAGTGTGGTCAACGAAGTCCAGTTCACGTATAATGACTTCGGCCAGATTACCGCGGATTACCAGGACCACGGTGGTGCCGTGAGCATCTCCACCACACCCAAAGTCCAGTACACCTACGCGGACGGAAGCAGCAACACCATCCGCCCAACGACGATCACCTACCCCGACGGCCGCGTCATCACCTACGACTACGTTTCGTCGGGCAGTACACATGATGCCGTCAGCCGCATCGGTTCCATCGTGGACGATGACGCTGCTTCGACCCACTTGGCCGATTACTCCTACCTCGGCCTGAACACTTCCGTCGAAGTCGGCTACGCCGGACCCGACGTCAAATACACGCTGGTCGGCACCGCCGGCGGCAACGACCCTGATACTGGCGATATCTACCGTGGCCTGGATCGTTTCCGCCGCATCAAGGATTCCTACTGGTACGACTACGGGTCGTCCACCGACGTAGACCGCATCAAGTACGACTACGATCGCAATGGCAACCGCATCTGGCGAGACAACACGGTCGCCGCGTCCCAAGGAAAGCACTTCGACGAGCTATACAGCTACGACCTCATGGATCGCCTCAAGACGATGGATCGCGGCGATTTGAATGCGCTGAAGGATGCGATCAGCAATCTCCAATTTGCCCAACACTGGGCTCTGGACGCCACCGGCAACTGGCGCGCCTTCCGTGAGGACGACGACGGTGACGCAGCATGGGACCTGAACCAGCAGCGCACCGCCAACAAAGTCAACGAGATGACGGACATCTCGGAAACCACGGGCCCTTCGTGGGCTACGCCCGTCTACAATCGTGCCGGCAACATGACCACAATCCCGAAGCCCGCCAATCCAACAGCGTCCTTGGCCGCCACCTACGACGCCTGGAATCGTCTCGTGAAGATCGAGGAGGGCGATGACAAAGTCGACGAATACGAATACGATGGAGCGAAGCGGCGGACGATCAAGAAGACCTACTCAGCGGGAGTGCTCGACGAAACGCGGCACTTCTACTACACGGAACCTGGTAAGTGGCAGGTGATTGAGGAACGGGTGGATTCCTCCACCGATCCTGATCGCCAGTTCGTCTGGGGCCTTCGGTATGCGGACGATCTCGTAGTCCGCGCCCGCGACACGAACGGGGATGGAACCCTCGATGAGCGGCTGTATGCTATGCAGGATGCGAATTGGAATGTAACTGGTGTTCTCGCTACGAGCGGCCTCGTTCGAGAACGCTACCTTTACGACGGGTATGGGATACCGGTGGTACTCGACGAATCGTTTGGTGATCGCGCCAGCAGTGAGGTTGATTGGGAGACTCGATTTGGCGGCTACCATTGGGAGAGCCTTGGCATGTATTCTGTACGCCATCGAACGTTGATCCCCGCGCTCGGATGGATGTCACGGGACCCCCTCGGCTACTCCTCTGGCGATGTTAACCTTCTATCCTTGCTGTTTTCGAACCCAGTGAAGTTCACGGATCCGTTTGGAACTGGGCCAGTCCCCTTTTCGTCATGCGACATCGACTGGACGGCGACGATGGCGACAGACCCATACCACGGCCACCCGGGACCACTGAAATGTGTGTACAGGTGCAAATGTGCGGATAATCCAAATTGCACCTACGTCATAAAGTTTACCCAGGTCACGGGCGAAACCACCGCCGGGATTGACCTATACTCGTTGTGCCAAGTGCAGCTAATTGATGCTTACGCACAGGGATACAGATACTGTCGGCAACCGGATCCTCATACCGCGCCTTACGTAGTTCCGGTAGTCGATCCGTACGTGTGCCCAGAGACACAACCTACGACTTCCCTCAGAGTGACTGTGACCTTAGTTGGGGGCGTAACCATTGTGCTGATCATCGCCGCGATTCTTTGGCCATCGATCCCGGCGAAACTGGCAGCCCTTGGGTTGGCGGCGCTGGTCGTTGGTATTTACGCGGAGGAGATAAAGGAGTGTGTCGCCTGAGTCAGATTGTGACATTGAGTAACTTCTTTTCGCGCTGGATACTTCTGACCAAATTTACTTAAGAAGGTCTCGCTACACTTGCTTCTGTCCTTGCCGAGTTGAGTCTAGGCGGAGGATGATATATGTCATCGGATTGCCCTGATTCATCGGGGGCCCGGTCTCCCCAGTATGCCATCGCTGTGCTTCGACAACTGGGCGCCGAAGTCGTCGTGACGCGCGAACAAGTTTCCGTGCTTTTTAACAAGCACCAGATCACTCGGCAGCATGTTCATACAGTCGTTTCCCTTTTGCGCCAGTTGGATAAGCTGCGGGGACTCGCGCTTCACGCCTTGCCGATTGACGACGGGAACTTGGAGGATATATGCCAGATCCGCACTATTCGCCGACTAAGCCTTTGTAGGCATCAGTCATTTACTTTACACGGGCCCACGATTTCAGATGGAGGAGTTGTTCACGTCGGCAATCTTGAGGAGTTGACCGCGCTCTATTTGGATGACACACGCGTGACGGATCGCGGACTCACTGCGCTGACTTCGCTGAAAAGTCTACGTGAACTGTATGTTTCCGGGCTGCGGCTGACCGACGCAAGCGTTCCTATCCTAGCTTCATTCAATAGCCTGAAGCTCCTTGACGTGCGGCGCAATGACCTCTCAACCGATGCTGCGGAGAAGTTGGCATCCATGCTGCCCCGGTGTGTCATCATCAGTGAGCATGGCGTATCGGACCCTGGTTCGGATGCAATCACCCGTTAAGGCTTCTGTCAAGTAGTACAAGTCCTTCCTCGTTCAAAGAAGCCCAAATCCTCCGGTCTCTGGTGTACGCTTGCTTCTCGCCAGGGGCAGTTAAACGGGACAGGTCTAATTTCCACCGCAATGGTCGGACCGTTTTTGGCTGTCAACAGTTGCCATAGGAGGGAAACGTCAGCGAGTCCTATTCTATGTCACGCTATGAACTCCTCGATCGCAGTCGCATCAAACTGCAGAGCCTCTCGACCCGCGGTCATGATTTGCACTCGACCGATTGCCTTCCGCTTGCGGCGCCCTCCGAACCTTCGAGCATCCGGAATTTCCGGACTTGGTAGCTCGCATCGCGGATGCTCGGCAACACAATCGTCCCGTGGTACTGATGATGGGCGCTCATGTTATCAAGCTGGGCCTGTCGCGATACATCGTTGATCTGATCGAACGCCAGATTGTGACGCATGTCGCCACGAACGGCGCGGGCATCATCCACGACTTTGAGCTTGCGCTCCTCGGCGGAACAAGCGAATCGGTTGCTCGTTGGATCACCCTTGGCCAGTTCGGGCTGTGGAGCGAAACGGGACGGCTGAACGGACGTAAGTCCGTGCCTTGAAATAACTTCACCTGACAAACTGTCGAACCTGGGCGGGACTTTCCCACAACGTAATCGTTTTCGTAGACACTACTTGCAGCAAGCGGGAGATCCTGCAACTTGGAAGTGACCAACACTTACCGCTCGAAGCCATCGCCTGCTAGCATTGCGTTCTGTCCACCAATATTGCCACGAGAACTGCCGCTGTGGGAAAGTCCCAACCTGGGCTAACGCGGTCGGTGAGGTCGCTGAAGCCATCTACGCAACCGCAAATGCCCAATCCGGCTAACCGTCCGCGGCCATCTCCACGGGTAAGTTCAATGCCCGCCAGAATTTCGGCAACGGCGCCGTCTGGTCAACAATCTCTCTTGTCATTGGATGTCGAAATCTGAGGCTATGTGCGTGCAAGGCGATCCAGCGTGCGCGGAGATCGTCCGTTTGGGGGCCAAAAGCGGTGGATGCTCCGTAAAATGAATCGCCCACGACGGGATGACCTCGAGACGCAGCCTGCAACCGTATCTGATGCATGCGGCCTGTCTCAAGCTCGATTTCCAGCCAAGTGGCCTTGTCCAGGTAGGCCATCACTCGATACCTCAACACGGCGACGCGTCCCTCCGGATGACCGCGATCAACCACTTCGGCTCGCGCTACGTCGGGGATCTTCCTGACGTAGTCCCTCCAGAGTCCTTGTTCGGGCGTCACCCGCCCCTCGACAACGGCCCAGTATTTCTTCTCGACTGTTCGTCCTCCGAATTGCTCGGCAATGCGTCGCGCGGCACGAACGTGTTTGGCAAACACCATCGCGCCAGATACAGGACGATCCAGGCGATGCGGGACGCCTAGATAGACTTTTCCCGGTTTACTGTCGCGGATCTTGAGGAACTGCTTGATGCGCAGCTCAAGGCTGTCGATACCCGGCGGTGCCTGTGTCAGCAACCCACCCGGCTTGGCGACAACCAGGCAGGGCCCTTCTTCATAAAGGACATCAAATCCATCTGGAGTATCCATATTGTCGGATTACGCGTTGGTTTTTGGTTTTCTTGTACGGAATCTCTTCTTGCGTGTCACTAATGATAGTGTCTGGCTGCGGTTACGGTCCATTCACTTCCACAGGGAATCCCCTCGATGAGACTTACTCTTCGCACAATGCTTGCCTATCTTGACGATATCCTCGACCCCACTGACGCCGAGGAACTGGGGCAAAAGATCGAAGAAAGCGATTTTGCCGCGGGATTGGTGCATCGCCTTCGCAGTTCGACGCGAAGGCTCCGATTGGGGGCACCCAACCTGCAAGGAAAGGGAATGGGTCTGGATCCAAACACGGTGGCCGAATACCTGGACAATGTCTTGCCGCCAGATCGCGTTCCTGACCTGGAAAAAGTCTGCCTCGAATCGGACGTCCACTTGGCGGAAGTGGCTTGTTGTCACCAAATCCTCACGCTTGTGTTGGGCGAAGCTGCCGAGTTTGATCCCAGTCTACGTGACCGCATGTACCGCATCGGCGCGCCGGATTCTGATCGAGCGGAAGGCCTGCAGTCAACCAAATCTGATGGGACCGCAGAGCCGCCCGTGCAAGATTCACGGGCGGTGGGCCAGGCGGTTGAAGCTCCGCCTACGCCTTTGGCACCGCCGGTCCAGACGGTTGCCTCTAAGGAGAGTGGCACCCCGCAGATTCCGGCGTATCTGAAGGCCGGTCAGGGATCCAAGTTGAAACCACTGGCAATAACGTTGGGGTTGGCGTTTCTGATATCCGCCGTGGCACTCCGACTGATGGGGCCGTTCGACAGAGAGCATCCAATGATGCGGTTGTTTGGTGCTTCCGAGTCGACCGAGGTGGCTGAAGTGCCATCGCCCAAGCCGACATCCGATGCCTCGACCGGTGCCCAAGGAACGCCCGATGCGAACGCAGACACGGCGGTGACGGATGCGGCGCGGGCGAGCGAGAAGGACGGTACGGCGAGCTCCAAGATCGTTGACACAACGCCCACAGTCGAACTTGACGAAATCGGCGAAGGTGCCTCGCCGAAGGAGCCCCGTGCCGAATCCGACGACCCCGGATCGGACGTGACTCCGAATGACGACACCTCTCAGCCGCCTGATCCGCCGAAGGTCACCGAAGGAGACACTGTCCCGCCGACCGAGATGGCTAAAGTCGACACAGACGTGGCCTTTCCGCCCACTGAGCCCGTAACGCCGGGCAAGCCGCCTGGCGCAAAGGAGACTCCCGGCGAAGCAGCAGATGGCGACGTCGAAAATCCGGTGCCTGCACCGCAGGTTGAAGTCGGGCACGTGAAGCTCTCGGATCAGCACTTCCTAGTCAGGCTGGATCCAGAGTCCAACGAATGGCTTCGCCTGCCCGGACGCACCAAGTTGCTTGCGAACGACAGTCTACGCGTCCTGCCCACCTACCGTCCGGAGATTGTACTGGCACCGGGTGTGCAAGTGGTTTTTGCAGGGCCGTCGTCCGCTCGCCCGTTGCCTCCGAACGCGCAGGGCGAGCCAGGGCTGGTCGTCGCGTTTGGCAGGGCCTTTATTGGCACCGCCGGTGTAGCGGGTGCCAGCATCCACCTGGATCTCGGCGGTCGCCGGGGCGTAGCGACGTTTGTCGATGCAACATCGGAAATGGCTGTCGAGGTGCGACGGTACCTGCTGCCGGGGACTCACCCCGAGGGTGAGGCAGCACAGACCGTCGTGCGTCTTTTCCCGACCATCGGACGCATCGAGTGGCAAGAGGCAGATGCACCCGCGGCGGTGCCGATCGACGCAGGCCAAGTCAGGACCATCGTCGACGACACCTCGCAAACGATCGCTGCCGGAGAGTTGCCCGCCTGGATGCAACAAGAGGATTTGCGGGATGTCGATCGCCTGGCCTCCACCACACTGGTGGCGTCTCTTCCCCCAGGCCGACCGATCACGCTCTCACTCCGAGAAAGAACCGAAGACCGAAAGTCCGAGGTGCGGTCGTTGGCCTCGCGATGCCTGGCCTATCTCGGGTCGTACGACGCGCTTGTGAAGGAATTCAGCGACGCTCGCCAACGTTCCTATTGGGCTTCGGAATTCGACGCGTTGCGCGCCGCCATTTCGCGCAATCCCGAGTCGGCGCTTCAAGTTCAAGAAACTTTGGAGGCTTCATGTGGTGATGACGCGGCTGATCTTTATCGGATGATTCTAGGATACAGCCCTCAGCAACTCCAGGAAGGTGACGATGCCAAGCTGGTGGAACTGTTGGATCACGGCTCGCTGAATGTCCGCGTGTTTGCGTATGAAAGCCTTCGTCGAATCACTAACAAGACGCTGATGTATCGTCCCGAAACAACGGACATAAGGCGAAGATCAAGCGTGCAGGATTGGCGAGAGCAACTGGAAAACGGGGCCATCATATACGTTGTTCTCCCAGGACCGCTGTCTGGCGACTCTTGATGGCTGTATGCACCACCTACCGTCCGATGTCAAGGAGCGGTGCGCGCAAAATAGCTCTTTATGACTTGCTGTTAATGTACGTTTGAGGGGCTTTCGTTGGGGTCCCCCAGTTCTTTTTTCGCGTCTTTCGCACCGGAACGCCCCTTTCTGGATGTCTGACGAGCGAATAGACTGAAGCGTTTCCCGAACGGCCCATGGCGGGGTTACATTTGGCGTTTTTTCATGGGGCGGATGAATTGGATGGGATTCGCCACTTTTCCGTGTTCAGCGGTAACGCCAAGCCACTTAGGAAGTTAAGATTCGAAAGGAGTAGCTTCGGTGCAAGTGAACATCTCGGCCCGACACGGTAATCTCAGCGCGGAAACTCAGGAGAAGATCACCGAGAAAGTGGAGAAGTTGCGCCGCCTCTACGACCGAATTACGTCTATTCAAGTCACTGCGGATCTTGAGCATCTCGATTCGCCGGGCGTCGAACTGAAGGTGTCGGTGGAACACACGGACAACTTCGTTGCTACCGATCGCTCGACGAGCGTCATGGCTGCTCTGGACGGCGTGATTCACAAGATCGAACAACAGTTAAGAAAACACAAAGACAAGTGCCGAGATCGCCGTTCCCAGGCGTTGGGGCGAGTTGAACCTCCTGAGCCCACCGAACCTGTCGCGGAATGACGGGCTCGCGCCGCCCGAGGCGATCGCATATGGCGGCAGTCGCGGCGTGCTGCGACTTGTCGATGGAAAGGGTACTGGGTATGAAGTTTGCCGATTTCATTGAGGTCGATGCCATCAGGGCGGAGCTGGCGGCAGTCGACAAGGAAAGCGTCATCTCCGAATTAGTAGATTCTCTGGTGGCAGCCGGAGGCGTCAAGGAAGACGAGAAAGGCCACATCGTCGAGGCCGTGATGAAACGCGAGGAACTGGGCAGCACGGGCATCGGCCGCGGTGTCGCCGTCCCGCACACCAAGCATGCCAGCGTAGACCGCTTGGTCGGCACGGTGGGCATTAGTCGTGAGGGCGTGGACTTCAACAGCCTGGACGGCGAAAAGGTGATGATTTTCTTCTTGCTGGTCTCACCACTGGATCGTCCCGGCGACCATTTGAGGGCGTTGGAGAATATTTCCCGTCAACTACGCGACGCCACGTTCTGTCGGTTCTTGCGCCAAGCCAAGACCGTGGAAGACATCAAATTGTTGCTGGAAGAAGCGGACGAAAGCCAGCTATAGAACGCACGCCGATGGTTGCGATCTCGGATTCCGATGTCAAACTCTATGGCAAGTAGGGATGTGGTCATTGCCAATCCGCAAGGATTGCACGCTCGGCCTGCGGACCTGTTTTCCAGATTGGCGAGTCGTTTTGATTCCACGGTCGAGGTCGTCAAAGACAAACAACGGGTAGATGGAAAGAGCATTTTGGATGTCCTTATGCTCGCAGCCGTCCAAGGCACAACCCTGACCATCGTCGCTACCGGAGCCGACGCGAACGAAGCCGTCGAGGCATTGGCGCGAATGGTCGAGGAATACCGTACGTTGGAAGAAGTTACGGACGAAACAACAAAGAAACAGACGGGTTAGGCTCACCGCGTGTTGGCATCTGTTGGTTGATCGCCTGTCGTACGGAACGCGGCAGTGGAATGATCCCTCATTGTCGCGCGTGGTGGCTGGCCAAATTCAGCGATGCAGATACTGGATGGAATAGCCGTTTCGCCGGGCATAGCCATTGGCGAAGCGCTGGTGATCGACAACGAGGGATTTCGCATCCCCGAACACCGTGTTGAGCGCGACGCGGTCGATGACGAAGTGAAGCGTTTGGACAACGCTATCGCCGTTGTCGCCAAGGAGATCGAACGCAATCGGGACGCCATCGCGCTGCAATTGGATGATCAATACAGCGCCATCTTCTCCGCTCACCTCCAAATGTTGCGGGATCCGAAGCTGCATCGAGAGGTCGAGCAACTGATTCGTGCGCGTCGTTACACGCCGGAGTATGCCGTCAGCGTGACGTTGCGCGGATACGCCAAGATATTCCAGGAATCCGACGACCCGTACATGGCCGAACGGGCTCACGACATCTTCGATCTGGAGAAGGGCCTGCTGAGGAACTTGCTCGGGCACCGTCGCGAGGAGTTGTCCCATCTGACTTCGCCGGTGGTTGTGCTGGCCCACAACCTGACGCCCAGCGAGACGGCCAGCTTGGATCCCAAGTTCGTGCGGGCTTTCGTCACCGAGATCGGCGGTGCCGGCGGCCACACGGCCATCGTCGCCAAAGGTCTGGAAATCCCCGCCGTGGTTGGCATCGGGAAATTCCTGACGGATGTGTCCGGCGGTGACGTGGTCATCGTGGACGGCGAGACCGGACGAGTCATTCTGGAGCCTGACAAGGAAACGCTGGCACGATACCGGGAAAGGGAAGAACGACACCGCGAGGTGGCCGTGCGATTGGAAGCGTTGCGCGACGTGCTCGCCGGAACCGGGGACGGCGTGCGCGTTCAGCTAATGGCGAACATCGAGTTTCCGCACGAGGTGGATCACTGCCTGGATCGAGGCGCTGACGGCATTGGTTTGTATCGCACGGAATTCCTTTACTTGGAAAGCAAAACCGAACCCTCCGAAGAGGACCATTACCGGGCCTACGCCGAAGTCGTGCAGGCCATGCAGGGACGTCCCGTGGTTATTCGCACGCTCGATCTCGGAGCCGATAAGATGGGCTTTGCCGAGGTCGACATGGAGAAAGAGCGAAATCCGTTTCTTGGGCTTCGCAGCATCCGGTTGGCTCTCCGCAACAAACAGTTGTTTCGACCACAACTGCGGGCCATCTTGCGGGCCAGCCTACTTGGCCCCGTGAAAGTCATGTTTCCGTTGATCTCGACGCTGCATGAATTACGGCAAGCCAGAATGGTGTTGGAAGACGCGAAGGAGGACTTGCACGAACAAGGTGTCGAGTTTAATCGCGAAATTCTCGTCGGCATGATGGTCGAATCGCCGGCGTCCGTGACGATGATCGACAAGTTTCTTCCGGAGGTCGACTTCATCAGCATCGGCACCAACGATCTGATCCAGTATGCGCTGGCTGTGGATCGCACGAATCCGGGCGTTGCAGACTTGTACCAGGCGACGGACCCGGCAGTCCTGCGAATGATCGACACTTCGCTCAAAGCGGCCGCCAAGGCGGAGGTGGAGGCGAGCCTCTGCGGTCAAATGAGCGGTGTGCCGGCTTATACTATGCTGCTTCTGGGATTGGGGCTGCGCGAGATGAGCGTGCCGCCCAGCGCGATCCCCGAGATTAAGAACATCTGCCGAAGCGTGACCATTCCGCAATGCGAAGCGGTCGCCGAACGCGCCATGACGATGGACAGCGCTCGCGAGGTCGATCTGTATTTGAGGGACGAATCAAACAAAACCGTGCAGCCGTAGCTGCGCCGACATTGGACAGCGGGATGATACGACAACGCGTACGTATCCGTTTTCGAAAGGAAGGGGACCTGAGGCTGATCAGCCATCGCGACTTGGTACGGACCTTCGAACGCCTCTTCAGGCGGGTCGGGCTGCGGCTGGGGATGAGCGAAGGCTTCCATCCCAAGGCCCGCATGAGCATTCCGTCTGCTCTGGCATTGGGCATCGAGGGGCTGGACGAAATCATGGAATTTGAACTGGCCGAACACATTGATGCCGATGATCTTCTTGGGCGTCTGTCCAGCCAGACTCCCCCCGGTTTAGTAATTTCTCGCGTGCGACTGCTCGAGCCAGGCGAAGGC
>JADHUC010000233.1 GCA_016784735.1 Pirellulaceae bacterium
CGCTGAAAGCCGGTCATACCCGTCCGCTACCTGAAGACCCACGCCAATTGAAATTCTTCTAGATCCCGTTTTTTCCAGTGTTTCTTGACTTAGCGCCGAAGGAGAGCATCATGTTGTACACGCTGAAGCGTGAACTCCAATAATCCTCAGGTCCCGTCCGGCAGCCGGGACCTACTTGGACGCGAGACTTACCCCGCGATGGTGCCCCCTTTCTGCGCCAGGGGGCAGAGCTTACGATTAGCGATGCCCGCGGGGATTAGGTTGACGCCTTTCGGAGACGCAAACGCTGGTGACAGAAGAACTTGAAAACGAACCGAACGCCGATTCGGCCACCCAAATCACATTTTCCGACTTCCAGGAATTGATCCGCAACATGTACATCGACCGGGACGTCGAGCGCGGCGTCGATGGTACGTTCATGTGGCTGATGGAGGAGGTCGGCGAGTTGGCTGCGGCGTTGCGGCATGGTACGCATGGAGACAAGTTGGGGGAGTTCGCCGACGTGTTGGCCTGGCTGACGACCATTGCGAACGTGGTTGGTGTTGATCTGAACGATGCCGTGGCCCGCAAGTACGGATCCGGATGTCCGGGCTGTGGGCATTTTGTCTGTAGCTGTTCCAGGGAGGAAAAACCGTAGGATCACGGATGTTCCTGGCTCATGTTGTTTGCTCTTGCGATGCACTACTCTCGTCTTACTATCATCTTGATCGCTTGCATGGCCTTCGGCCATTTGGGCTTGGTTGGCCACGCCGGTGCTGCAGACGCCACGGGCAGTCCGCAGATCGAATCCGTGCGAATCGGTTTCGACGGCAAGTACAAAGTCGGACACTGGACACCGGTGTGGACGACGATTGTCGGCGGGACGCAAGGCGTTGGAGGCCGGTTGGAGTTAACGACGCCGGACGGCGACGGGGTACCAGCCACGTTCAGCATCGCCGGTGACCGATCGGTCGAACTGCCGGCTGGCGAACGGGTGACGGTACTGGGGTACGCCAAGTTCGGAAGTACTCGGGCCGATTTGACCGTCCGCCTTGTCGATGATGGCAAGGAGCTGGTCACACGCACATTTTCCAGCGGCGAACTGCCGGCCCCTCTGCTGTCAACGCAAGAGTTGATCGTGTCGGTCGGGCGGCCCATCGGAATCGAAGAGGCCGTGAAGAAGCGATTGCGCCGTCAACTTCAAGAAATATCGATCTCTCATCTTCACGATCCGCAAGAGTTCCCGCGACATTGGTTCGGCTACGAGTGTGTCGGGACGATCGTCGCCACGACCAGCGAGGTGTGCGCGCTAGAGCGGTTTGACGAGCAACAAGTTGCGGCGTTGGAACGTTGGATCCAACTGGGCGGCCGGTTGATTCTGTGTGTCGGCTCGCGCGGCGAAGAGGTCTTCGGCGAGGGAAGCCCGCTAGCGAGGTTCTCGCCGGGTAATGAAGTGCAGGTCGTCCCCCAGCGAAACACGGCCGGTCTGGAAGAGTACGCCGGCGCCACCGAGCGATTGGAAAGCGGCAGGCAAGGTATCGGGATGACCGCGGTGACGGATGTTCGCGGAAAGGTCCTCAGCAGCGAGACCGGGATACCGTCGGGCCGTTTGCCGACGATTGTGCGATTCCCATATGGATTTGGGAAAGTCGTTTTCGTCGCATTCGATCCGGACCGGCCGCCCTTTGTCGACTGGCGAGACAGACCCAGCCTCGTAGCGAAGCTCTTGCAGGGCGACCAGCAGGCCCAGCACGACGCGTCCGTCGAGGGCACGCATCGCGGGCAGGTTGCACACCTTGGGTATGAGGACTTGTCGGGCCAATTGCGCGCGGCGCTGGATCAGTTTCAAGCTGTCACTCGTGCCAAGTTCTCTTGGGTCGCAGGCTTGATCGTGTTGTACATCTTGCTGATCGGTCCCGGCGACTATTTCTTGTTGAAGAAGTTCGGCCGATTGCATTGGACATGGTTCAGCTTTCCGCTTGTGGTTCTTGCCTTCTGCGTCCTGGCATACATTCTGGCCAATCGACTGTCTGGAAATCGGCTGCACGTTAATCAAGTGGATCTGGTCGACGTCGATGTGGAAAGTTCGATGCTGCGCGGCACGATGTGGTCCCACGTTTACAGTCCCCGAAACCAGTCGTTCGATCTATCGTTGGAACGGCTGTTGCCGGCCGACCAGGCTGAAGCTGCAAAGGCAGGCCATTTGCTCTCGTGGCAGGGTCTGCCCGGCGACGGTCTGGGTGGGCTGAATGCCAAGGCCACGGCAGGCTTGTTTACCGAGCCATATCGAATCCGCTGCGCGAACGAACAGGCAAACGACCGCACGCCAGCCATCTCCGGTTTGCCGATTCTGGTCTCCAGCAGCAAGAGTCTGCAGGCACGTTGGTGGGCGGACGTCGATCTGGACGTCAAGGGAGGCCTGACGATCGACAGCAACCGGCTATTGAGCGGGCAAGTGACTTATCCTCTGAACGTCGAGTTGACGGACTGTATGGTGTTCTACCAGAACTGGGCCTACCCGCTCAGCGGGACCGTCAGCCCGGGCCGGCTGATCTCGTTCGACGGCGTGTCGCCGCGGAACCTGGAGTGGCGGCTTGGACGGCGCAAGGTCGTCGAGTCGAGAGACGTGGGCACGCCATGGGACCAGACATCACTGGAAGTGCCGCGCATTATGGAGATCATGATGTTTCACGAGGCCGCCGGTGGCGAGTCCTATACCGGCTTGAGCCAACGTTATCAGTCTTATGTCGACCTGAGCGACCATATACGCACGGGACGGGCCATTCTGATTGGCCGCAGTGCGACGCCGGCCAGCCGGTTAGCGCGGGACGGGCAGTCGCTGGCCGACGTGACCGACCGCCATTGGACTTACTATCGCGTTGTTTTTCCGGTGGAGAGGTAGGACGTGATCGAGACGCACGATCTGACGAAAAAATACGGCGAGATGTTCGCGATTCGCTCGATCGAGCTGAAGCTCGACGAAGGCGATCTGTTTGGCTTCATCGGCCCGAATGGAGCCGGCAAGACGACAACGATGCGAGTCATCGCCACGTTGCTGAATCCCACGTGGGGCGAAGCCTACGTGTGCGGCAATTCGATCTACACCAAGCCAAAGGAAATCCGCCGCTTGGTCGGTTACATGCCAGATTTTTTCGGCGTGTACGACGACATGCGCGTGATCGAGTACTTGGAGTTCTTCGCCGCGGCCTATCGAATCCGGGGCCAGCAGCGCCGGAAGGTCTGCAATGAAATGCTGGACATCGTCGATCTGGATTTCAAACGCGATGCCTACGCCAACACGTTATCGCGCGGCCAGACCCAGCGTCTCGGTTTGGCCCGGACCCTGTTGCACGATCCCCAGGTATTGTTGTTGGACGAACCGCTCAGCGGCCTGGACCCGCGGGCCCGCATCGAGATGCGAAACCTGCTGAGGCGACTCGGTCAGACGGGCAAGACGATCATCGTTTCCAGTCACATCCTGCCCGAGTTGGCAGACATCTGTAACAAGATCGGTATAATAGACCGCGGCGTGATGACCGTAAATGCGGACGTGGCGGACGTGATGAAGCAGGTCCGCGAGCGCACGGTGCTGAACATCGCCGTCAGGAAGGACGTCGACAAGGCGGCGCGGCTGTTACGGCAGCACGACAGCGTGGACGAAGTCGACATCCAAAACGGGCAGGCCGTTGTCACGCTGAAAAAGGGCATCGACGATTACAGCGACATCTCTGTTTTTCTCGTTCAACACGGCCATCAACTGACGCTGTTTCAGGAAGAACAAGTCAGCCTGGAATCCGCATTCATGACCCTGACCAAAGGGATGGGGTCGAAGACATAATGCGGCCGCATCACGTATTGGCCCCACTGGCCTGTGCCGAATGATGCGAGAATAAGGTCCCGGAGGTGTCCTCCCACCGCGGAGCTTGCCTCCGTGGGGGAATGTTCAAAACCAGATAGCGGCAATGCGTTACTCGTTTCCGCCACCATGCGGCTTGCCCGCGTGGAGCGGTGTTTCCTCGGGAACATCGCTCCACGGAGACGAGCTCCGTGGTGGCGTGGTGTGTTGCCGGCGGTGTTCTGGTGATGAACATCGCCGCGACGGGAACAAGCCCCGCCGTGGCGCTATTGCGTCGATTGCATACTTGATCTGGCACCATTCGGCACGGGGCCGGTGGGGGACTGGCAGAGTGGCGTTGGCCAGCGAATGACCGAAACAGCAGCCGCGGCTGGCGTCTTCGTTTTGAACATTCTTGCTTTGGATTTGTTTCGGATTTCGTGCTTCGGATTTAGGATTTCGAAGGATGTGCGGTCGGCGCAGATAAGTCAGAGCCAGGACGTTGACGCGAAAAGGCGGAGCCATGCCAAACGCCCAGGACAACTCACGGCATTCACGTCTGCTCGTAGTGGATGATGATGCGAGCCAGCTTTCTACCCTGGTCGGCATCTTCGAGACCGAGGGGTTTGCCGTTGTCGGGTGCTCGACGGGTGCCGAGGCATTGGAGCATCTGGGCGGCGAAAGTATCGGCATGGCCGTCGTCGATCTCCGGCTTCCGGACTTGAGCGGTACCGAGCTACTGGCCAAGCTGGAAACGCTTTCCGAGACGGTGCAAGTAATCATCCACACGGCATACGGCTCGTACGAATCAGCTAAGGATGCCGTCAATCTGGGCGCCTTCGCGTACGTGGAGAAAGGAACCGAACACAACGAGCTGATACGCCAAGTCCACAGGGCGTTCCAGGCACGCTTGGAGAAATATGCGGCCGATCTGGAGGACGCCGTGGCGGAAGGAACTCGCGAGTTGCGGGAGGCCAATGAAGCCCTCATCGGAGCTGCGAACGAGTGGCGCACCACGTTCGACTCGACGCAGGACGCCATCATGCTGCTGGACATCGATCATCGCGTCCTGCGTGCCAACCGTGCAGCCGCGGAGTTCGTCGGCGTTGCGGTCGACGCTCTCGTGGGCAAGAAGTGCCACGAGTTGGTCCATGACCTGGACGCGCCGCCGGATTTCTGTCCCTTCCACGAGGCGAAAAGGACAAAACAGCGAGTCCAACTGGAGACGCAACTTGCCGACGGAGGTCGTTGGGTGGCGATCACCATGGATCCGGTTCTTGACGAGGCGGGCAACGTCACTGCCGCCGTCCACGTTGTGACCGACATCACCGAGCGAAAACAGGCCGAACAGGATTTGCTCTTCCGCGATCGAGCTGTTAACGCAGCCGCCGAAGGAATCAGCATTACAGACCCGAATCAGCCAGACCATCCGGCGGTCTATGTGAACCGGGGCTTCGAACGTCTGACAGGCTACAACTCCGAAGAGGTGCTGGGCCGGAACATGCGATTCCTGCAGGGCCCGGATACGGACCCGGAAGCGCTGCGCGAGATGCGCACCGCGATCCAAGAGGAACGAGAGTGCACCGTCGAGATACTGAACTACCGCAAAGACGGGACCCCGTACTGGAATCGCCTCGCGATCGCACCTGTGAGGGATGAGGAGGACAAGATTACTCATTTCATCGGTGTGCACGCCGATGTGACGGAATTACGAGAAAGTCAGCGACAACTCGCAGAGCAACTGGCTGAGTTGGATCACGTTTACAGGAACTCTCCAGTCGGGCTTTGTGTAGTGGACACGGATCTCCGTTATGTACGGGTCAACGACGCGCTGGCCGCCTTCAATGGAAAACCGGCTTCGGAGCACATCGGGCGAACCATGCGCGAGGTAATTCCAGAGCTGGCCCCTGGAATCGAGCCGATTTTCAGAAGCGTGATTGACTCGGGCCGCGCAGAACTCGAATCTGAAGTACACGGTACAACTTCGGCCGAACCTGACGTGGAAAAAGACTGGTTGGTCAGCTATTACCCGATCAAGTCGGGCGGAGGTGAAATGCTCGGTGTCGGCACCGTCGTTCAGGACATTACCGATCGCAAGAAGGCGGAAGAAGGCTTGCGTCAACGCGATGCGGAACTGGTCCACTTGGGGCGTTTGGCGGCCATGGGCGAATTGGCGGCCGGGCTGGCCCATGAGCTGAATCAGCCCCTTTACGCAATCACCAACTACACCACCGGGATCGCCTGGCGCTTGCGTGACGGAGTGGACGAACCAGGCGAACTGAACGACACAATGGAAAAAGTCGTCGCACAAGCTCGACGCGCGGCCGATATCATCGGTCGTCTCCGCGGGGCCGTCAAAAAGCGTGAACTCAGCATGGGGCCAGTGAACCTGAACGACCTTCTTCAAGATATACTCAAGCTCCTGGACCACGAGATTAAGCAAGACAGCATAACCGTACGGCTGGACCTGCCAGCGGATCTTCCGCCTGCCTTTGCGGATGACATTCAAATCCAGCAGGTCGCCGTGAATCTGATCCGCAATGCCCTGGACGCGATGCGCGACGTGCCGTCGGACCAGAGGTGCTTGACGCTCATGACGTCGGTTGCGGAGGGCGATACGATCGAGGTCGGCGTGGGCGATACCGGCAAGGGCCTGAGCGACGAGGCCCGCGACAAGCTTTTCGATCCATTCTTTACCACCAAGGTCGAGGGCCTCGGGATGGGGCTGGCCATCAGCCAGACGATTGTCGAGGCGCATAAGGGGCGGATCTGGACGACCTCGAATTCGCCGCAGGGCACCGTCTTTCGATTCGTAGTACCGACTGCCGAAGGAGGACTGAATCGTGCAAACTGACCCAACGGTTTTCCTTGTGGACGACGACGCTGCAGCACTGGACTCGCTGAAGTGGCTCCTGGAGACAGCGGGGCTGGATGTCGAGACGTACAATTCTGCGGTCGAGTACCTGGATGCCCACGACCCTCAGAAACCGGGCTGTCTTGTGCTGGACGTTTGCATGCCGGTGATGGACGGTCTGGACCTGCAGGAGAAGCTCGTTGCCATCGGGGAACGCATTCCGATCATCTTCGTAACCGGCCATGGCAACGTGCCATCGTCCGTCCAAGCGATGAAGGCAGGAGCGATTGACTTTGTGGAAAAGCCCGTCGACGGCCCGTCGATCTTGAGGCTCGTCGAAAGAGCCCTGGAGAAGGATTCCCAACGCCGCCGCCAAGTGGCCGACAGGGCCGAAATCGAGGCGCGAATCGAGCGGCTGTCGCGTCGCGAGCGAGAGGTGATGGAATTGCTGTATGCCGGCAAGTCTATGAAGAGAATCGCCGCCGAACTTGGAATCAGCGTGCAGACAGTCGCCAAACATCGCGCTCAGATTCTGGAGAAGATGGAGGTAGACGGCGTTGCCGAACTGGCACGAATTCTCACGACCTATCAGTTACAGGAGCCTTGACCGCCCCCGGTGCCGTTCCGAATGGTACGAGATTAAGCGGCGAAGCCGCTCATTGTAACCCGAAGCGTAAGCGAGGACGAAGCGGTTTTCAGCCTCATTCCTCGCTGACGCTTCGGGTTACGATGCCATCAAAGCGGCCAATACTCTTATTCTCGCACCATTCGGCTCCGTCCCGCTGGAGAGCGCAGGCGCCTTCCCGCCCGCTAGCACGCGTTCACGCAGCGCGAAAATGTCGCACTCTCACCACTCGATAGCTGGCTCCCAAGCTCCGGCTTGGGAACCTGAGTTTCCGAAGCTCTGCTTCGGAAGACGGCAAGCAGAGCTTCCGGAAAGTGCGTTCCCAAGCAGAGCTTGGGAACGAGTAGCGAATGCCACATGCGGCTTTTTCTCATGCACAACGGCGTCGCGGTAAACGATGAAGATTAGGACGCGGTGGGACCTACTGCGCTTTGCCCCATCACGCCGCAAACGGACTTGGCGGTGAGAATCCTCGATTCGGCAAACCCATGGACGGGCATTGGATACGCATGTCGCGCCGAAACTCACGGGCACTGGTTCTCATCCCGTTCGCGTTGTGCGCGTGGCTGACGTGGCCGAATGGTCCGGCGCTGGGCCAATCGCTATCAACGGTCCGCTGGAGCGAGGAGACGGCGGACAACGCGGACGCCGATCCACCTCTGAGCGACGTCCACGACATTCTCAGTTTGGCGGACGAACCGCTGGAAGTGCTTGCCGGGCGCCCGGTCGTCAGCCTGGAGATCGATCCCATCGTAGCGGCCGTCTCGATGCGGGAGGAACGGGTATCCGAGTCGCCGGGGATCGTCGACGTAATCACGGCGAAAGACATCAAACAGTTCGGAGCCAGAAACCTGTACGAAGTGCTCCAGTGGGCCACCAGCGTCTACATGACGGGGTCTTACCTGTATCCCCGCAACGTCACGTCTTTGCGAGGCGATCTAGCGACGCACAGCGACAACCACGTTGTGGTGTTGATCAACGGTCGACCATTCCGCGATATCACACAAGGCGGCATCAACACGCCCATCTACACGGCCTTTCCGATGCACGTGATCGAGCGAGTCGAGGTAATCCGCGGCCCCGGATCGGTTCTGTACGGAACGAACGGCTTCGCGGGCGTCGTGAATGTGGTGACCAAGAATCCGGACCGGCCAATGCTTCATACGGCAGTGCTTGGTGGTTCCCACGGGCTCCAGCAGTATTCCTTGTCCGGCGGCACGGGCAGCGAGGCAAGCGCAATCTACGGTGGCGCCACCTACACACGACAGAAAGGTTGGCCGTTTTCTGCGACTTCCGAAGACCCGCCGGGACCGCGCGGACCGGAATCCGATACCACCTTGTATGGCGAAGACAATGTGGGGTTCTTCGGGATGTATCGCAACGGCGGCTTGAGTGCCAACGTGTTCCTCGCCGACGCATCCCAGGAGCACTTCGGGCCCAGCCCCGTCTGGCCGTCCGCGGCCCTAGAAGCCGACCGAGTGTTTCTGGACCTAGGCTACCGCTTTGGGAGTTGCGAGCACCACTACCTGGATGTCCACTTCACGTACAACTACGAGGAAGCTGTCTTTCCTCACGACCCGCCACCACCGGGCTTCGTGCCACCTCTCTCGACGGTCACTCCGTCGCACAGTTTCTTGCTGGAAGCGACGTATCATACGAAGCTGACACAGCGCATAGACATGTTGATCGGCGGGATCGCGGACATTCATCGGGGCAAGGTGTCTGCGGGTGATAATGCACTCGTATTCGTCCCCGAATTCGATGAAGTTTGGTACGGCGTGTATATGCAACTGGATTATCACCCGACCGAATGGCTAACGCTGGTCGGTGGGATGCAGGGACACTTGCCCGGAGAAATCGCCGGCGGCTTAGTGCCAAGAGCTGCAGGCATCGTGTCAATCACCGACAACTGGACGGGCAAATTCCTGTACGGACAAGCGTTTCGGTCTCCTTACCAGATCGAACGCTCGATCGCGGTGCCACCAATCCTGCTGGGCAATCCGAACTTGAGTCCGGAAACCGTCCAAACGTTCGACGCCCAGATCGCATATCACACCGACACGTGCCGCCTGGCCGCCACGTATTTCCACAGCGACTTCCGCAATCTGATTACGCGCGTCGGCGCTTTCCCGGCAACGTACGAAAACACAGGGACGATGCAATTTCAGGGTGTCGAGTTGGAGAACGAGTGGCGGATCTCCGACAGGCTCCGCTGGCAGGGATCAGTGACCTATCAGGACAATGTCCGTGACGGCATCCATGACACGACGCACACGCCAAATTGGATGGCCAAGATGGGCGTGGCCTACAGCACGGACAACGGCTGGACCGTAGGCGTGTTCGACACGCTCTACGGAGCACCGAGCTCGGTAACTGTCGTCAATCCGGCGGCGCTCATCGTCAATCCGGTTCCCGAGGAATATCACTTGATCAGCCTGAACGCGAACGTCGACCTGGATCGCTTTCTGCATTGGCATGCGGGGCACGCGGTGAATCTGCAGTTCTTGGTTCAGAACCTGCTGAACGAGAGTATCGATCACCCTGAATTCTCTCGACGAAACATCAATTCACTGCCGGGCGGTCCGGGCCGGACGTTCTACGGCGGAGTCAGTCTGGAGTATTAGCAGACGAAGCTATGAGCTATTGGAACGACAACTTGCGGCGCGCACTGTGGACGCTGACGTTCCTTGCAGCCATGACCGTTTTTGCCGAGACGCCGGCCGCGCACGGACAGGGGCAGGTGGTCGACCGCGAGTACGTGTTGAAAGCGGTATATCTGTACAGATTCGCCACCTACATCCGCTGGCCCGACAAGGCCTTCGCTGATGCGAACAGCCCCTTCGTCATCGCTGTGTTCGGACCGGATCCTGTTGGCGACGGCCTGCGTGAGATTGCCGCCCAGAAGAAGATCGGCGAGCGGAAGATCGTGGTGCGCCACTTCGAACAGCCAGGCGATGTACGAGATTGCCACATTTTGTTCATGACCAGAGCCGTCGACAGCGAAACCCAGAAGGCGATTATCCAGCGGCTCTCCAAGCAGGGCGTCCTGTTCGTCGGGGAAACGAAAGAGTTTCTGCAGCATGGAGGCGTGATTGACTTCCTGATCCGGCAGAACCAAATTCGCATGTTCATTTCTAAACGTGCCTACGAACGCGAAGGGCTGAAGGTCAGCGCCCAGCTCCTGCGCGTGATGACTGTTTTGGAATAGGGAGTGAAACGCATGGAAGCGAACAAATGCAGACGCGCGGCGCTAGTCTGCGGACGTCGTGGAAACTGCAACGGCCGGTCCACGAAGCGGCCCGATTTGCGGCCGGCACGGCTGGCTATCGACTTTCTCACCACACTGATAGCAAGTACCCGCTCAGGAGTTTCTTCGGGGAAGAGAAACCCGGTTTTTCCGAAAAAACCGGGTTTCTGCCGCCCGTCCGATCTCCGAGAACTCGCGATGACGTACTTATGGATGCTCGTTGTGACGGGGTTGATGGCGTTCGACGCTCACTCAGCCCCTGCCCAGGACATAGCAGATGGCCCTGTTTTGTCCGACGCCACGGACGACATCTTAAGCCTGGCCGATGCACCACTGGAAAGCCTGGCCGGTCAAGCCGTCGTCGTGCCAGCCATGGACGTCGAGGTTTCGACGGTCTCGCGGACCGCAAGCACCGTTGGGCAGAGTCCTGCGGCCGTCTATGTGGTTACCGGCGAAATGATTCGCCGAAGCGGCGCCAGAAGCATTCCCGAAGTGCTCCGCCTGGTGCCGGGCATGAATGTTGCCCGGGTGAACGGCAACCGTTGGGCCGTGAGCGCCCGCGGGTTCAACGAGGTGTTTGCAAACAAACTGCTGGTCCAAATCGACGGACGTACCGTGTATTCGCCGGTCTTTTCAGGCGTGTACTGGGATCAGCAGGATGTCTTGCTTGAGGACGTGGATCGAATCGAGGTGATTCGCGGGCCTGGCGCTACCGTGTGGGGCGCGAATGCCGTGAACGGCGTCATCAACATCATCACCAAGCGAGCACGCGACACACAAGGGATGTTTGCCGAGGGCGGAGGCGGAAGCCGCGAGCACGGGTTCGGCGCTTTCCGCTACGGCGGGCAGATTGGCGATTCGCTCCATTACCGCATCTACGGGGTGCTGTTCGAGCGAGACGGCGGCTTCTCACCCACGGACGCGGGAGACGATTGGCGTAAGCGTCAGATGGGATTCCTCGTCGATTGGGAGCCCTGCGACGATCAAAGGCTTACGGTCCAGGGTGACTTCTACCGAGGCCAAACAGAGAGACGTTACGATTCCGTCATGCCAGCTCCTCCGTTCTTTCGGTCAGGAGTCGACGAAATCGAGGAACCGGCGGGGTCCAATGTGCTGATGCGCTGGTCCCGTGAGATTGATGAAGAGTCGGACTGGGCCGTTCAGTTGTACTACGATTCCATCGACCGACCGGAGCAAATCTCGGGATTCTCCGACAGCTACACGACCTTCGACCTTGACTTCCAACACCGATTCGCCGCTGGGCGCGACCACTCGCTTACTTGGGGCTTCGGCTACCGACACACTCGAAGCGTCACGGAGGGCGTTTACGTCGTCTCCTTCGATCCACCGAGCAGGTCCTTCGGCCTGATCAGCGCCTTCGTCCAAGATCAGATCACACTTTCGCCGGATCGCCTGAACCTGGTCGTGGGATCGAAGTTCGAGGACAACGATTTTTCAGGTTTCGAATTCCAACCCACAGCCCGCTTGCTGTGGACGCCGAGCGACCGGCAGACCGTCTGGGCTTCCGTTTCTCGCGCCGTGCGCACTCCGTCGCGGTCCGACCAGGATATACGTCTGGTTGCGTATCCGGCGGCGGTCTCGTTTGCGCCACCGGGGGCGACGTTTGTACAGGCGCTGGGAAGCCGTGGCGTCGATTCGGAGCAACTCCTGGCCTTCGAAATCGGCGCTCGCGCGCAACCCAACGACGATTTTTGGTGGGACCTAGCCGTGTTCAGCAATCACTACGACGACCTGGTCATGCGCTACCCCGTAACTCCTTTCCTTCCGGCACCTTCCCTGCCTCCTGCTTTATGGCCTTTTGTCGCCACAAATGCCGGGCGCGCCCATTCGTACGGCTTCGAGTTGGCGGCCACCTATCGGCCAACTCCCTGCTGGGACCTGCGCGGGGGCTACAGCTTCTTGAAGATGCATCTCGACGCGCCGCCCGGGCAGAGCCCAGGGGGGAACCAAGAAGGAACGAGCCCACAGAATCAAGCGTTCCTTCAATCCTCGTGGAACTGGGGCCGGGGACTGGAGCTGGACCTGATTGGTCGCTACGTCGACACCCTGCTCGCACTGGCTGTTCCCAGCTACGTTGTTCTAGATGCCCGCCTCGCTTGGTCACCAACCGAGACGCTGGAAATGGCTGTCGTTGGCCGGCATTTGCTCGACGCGTCTCATGCGGAGTTTGCCACGCGGACATTTCACTCGTCGGAGGTTCAACAGGAGGTCTATGGCATCGTGACGCTGAGGTATTAGATGGGTGTCAGGTGTCGGGTGTCAGGGGGAGAAAGATGAGGTGTCAGGAGTCAGGACGCGGGGACTGGGAATCGGGGGAGTCGAGTTTCAGGTCCCAGTCGATCCGCCCTCTTCCCGACACCTGACACCCGACACCTCTTCCCCCCTTCCCCGATTTCCCACTCGAACCCGTCCGTCAGCGTCGAATTCCACGGGCCGCTCGGCGAATGACAATTCGACGTCATGCCCTTGGGCGACGGCCATCATCGCTGCCGCCAGATTCGTTTGGCACAGTTGGCGCAGGCCGACGTAGGAGGTGGTCAGGCGCGGATTCACTTCGATGACCACGTCATCGCGCCCGTCCGGGTCGTCGCCGAGAATCAGATCGACGCCCACATAGCCCACGGCCGGCGGCAACGCCTCGACGGCTGCCAGCCCCAATCGCTTCGCTCGAAGCGACAGAGACTCATCCAGTGGCGTCTTGCCTCCCATGTACCGAAAACGGCCGTCGTCGCTGATGCGTTGCGAGCACGGTGGTAGGGCGACCTTGTCGCGTGGTCCGCACAAGATGGCAACGCTGGCCGGCATGCCGTGACGGAACTCCTCCAGGCGAGCGATTTCGCCGTCGAAGGCAACCTCGTAGCCGGCCGTTTGATCGGTGACCGACTGCACTCCCACTGAGCCGGCCCCGTCGCAAGGTTTCACGACCGCAGGATAGGAGAAATTAGTGGGTAGTTGCGTTCCGCGAATCAACGGGACTGCCGCCGGCACGGGTATGCCATGTTGCCGAAGCTGATCGGCCGTCTGGTTTTTTTCTGAGGCCACTTCCACGAATGCGGATGGCGGGCTTAGCAACCGCGCGCCTGCGGATTCCGCCCAGCGGCAGCGATCCAACAGGACGCCGTCGAACTCGGGGGCGATCAGCACGGTCCAGTCGGCCCGTTTGGACAGATCATGGAACGCCTGTCGTTCGCTCTGGGCGTCCGCCACTTCGAGGATATCGGCGGAGGGGAACCGAAGGTCAGGCAGGCGAACATCCCGAAGCAGAAGGACCTTCATGCCGGGAATGCGCGAGAAGTCATCGGCGAGCGCGCCGATCATGGCCGCGCCTTCTCGGAGCAGAGAACCGGGCGGGGTGTCCGGCGCGCGTGCCGAGTACGTCCCACCACCCGTGATGTACTCGTAGAGAAAAACGCTGGGCACTTCGAACTCAATCGTTCCCGGAACGCTAACGCCACACCAGCGTCGTCTTGCTCTCAGAAGAATCGCCAGAAGTCGGCGGCATCTGATCGCTGGCCTTGGCCGACGATACGACAGTCCTGCCCGTGTTGCTCAGACTCGCAGCGGTCGTGGCCCCCGGCAACTGGCCGATCTCGATGGCACCTTCCGCCGGTTGGAATCGGCGCGGTTCCGAAGGCGTCGGACTTCCGGTGGCGTCGGTAACCGGCATCCCGTCAAGCCGGAGCGAGGGTCTCTGGCCGCCTACGTCACCGTTGCTTTCTTGCCATTTCAGCGTCGTTGCCGACGGTTGCCGTTGTCCCGCGCCGTTGTACGATACTGGAAGGATGCGGCTTGCCGTGGTATCGGCCGTTCTCGGAAACGCGGGTGCCGCATCAGGCGTTGCCGTGGTGCGAATCGGCTTCCACGAGTCTCCCGTTGCCAGATAATGGGCGTCCGAAGTAGCGTTGGTTTGCATCTTCTCGGACGCCGCCGGCCGGGTCGAACGACCAGCGCCACCGGGCGCCGACGTTGCGGGCAGTCCGGTGCGGTTGTAATAGGCGCCGCCCGTACCATGGCTGCCAGTCGACGGAGGCGGCACGCGCGGGGAACCGTATGGTGCCAGAAGATCAAACGACGGCGTTGGTGCGTGGCATCCTGCCAAGCAGACGACGGTGATGGCCAAAGCGGCATGCCACTTCATTGGCAGATTCCTTTCCGCCGGAGAACCGGTTCAAATAAGCCGCGGTACATTACAAATTCCGGCGGGGCGTTCCAAGCCCAATCCCATGCGTGAGGCCATTTTTTGACAGGTTATCATGGATTCGTAACCGGACATCCGAACGGTGCTAGCAGCCTACTCGCACACCTAGATGTAACCATCGGCCGCTTGAAGGATCTGGCCTCACAAGGCGGCAGCCTGTAACGGCGCAGCCAAAATACCTGTGAGCTTCTGAATCCCTGCCGCGTCAGCCTGTGCAAGCGAATCGAGAAGAACGGTAGGCCGGACCAAGTCCGCGCTGTTCCGGCACGAGCGCAATTAGACGCCGGAGGGCTTGATCATAACTCCGGCAAATGCTGGCAGTGCTAGTACGTGGGGCACGTTTCTAACGTGCCGTGGCTCAAAAACTTACAGACCTTGGCACGTTGGAAACGTGCCCCACATTGCCGACGATACGATCAAGGCCGACGCCGGAACTGCGCGGACTTGGTCCGGCCTACTCGTCCACCAGTCAAACATGATTTGACGCGATGCCAGGTACATGTAGCCATCGCAAACCCACCATCCACAGCGATCAACTGATTCACTGGCGGACAATTCCCGATATAATGCGATGAACTCGAACAGTGACAAGCAGTTAGGGCAAAGGGGATCTCACGCAATGCAACGCTTTCTGGCAATTATGATTCTGCCGCTGACCGGACTGGTGCTGCCGGGCAGCGCCCAGGAGACTATCCCTTCGTTCGAAGATTCCGCTGGTCAGGAAGAACCATTCGATTTCCTCGACGGCCTCGATACCAGCACTTTGGGCGGCATGGGGAGTATGGGCGACAGTGATATTCTGCTGTCCGCCACGCTAATGGTCGAGCAAGACGGCCGGAAGGGCAAACTGGAAGTCAAGGCGACGCTTGCGCCGCACTGGCATACATACGCCATGGATCAAGAGGGCGGCCCCGGGCCATCAAAGATCGCCGTGAAATCCACGGATAAGATCGAGATGCTGGCTCCGTTCCAACCGGACCGGCAGCCGAAGGTCCGAGAGGTCGAGGAGTTCGACGTTCCGCTGCGCGAGCACTACGAGGAGGTTGTCTGGTCCGCCCCGGTACGCTTGGCCGACGGCGTCGATGCGGAGACGCTGGAATTGGAGGCCCAGTTCGACGGTCTGATCTGCAATGACGCCACGGGATGCAAGCCGATTTTCGGCAGGATCGTCAGCGTGGCGTTTGGCGGCTACTACGAGCCTACGGAGCCGGCTGGCGAGTACCGTTCGGAGCGCTCGCACGCCACGATTCGCGGACACATCCAGCCAGCGATCGTTCGGCCTGGCGACACGATGAAGCTGGTCTTGACCGCCGAGTCCGACGCCGATTGGCACGTTTATGCTTACGCATCACAGGACCCGGACGAAACCTCGAAGCCCACGTTGATCGTTCTGAAGGAGCCCTCTTCCTGGTCTCTGGACACCCCACAGCCGTCAGCGGAGCCCACGGTCAAGGAACTAATACCGGACGAACCACAGGTACGCTACCATGACGGTTCCGTCACGTGGACCAGTGAAATCAGTGTCCCCGAGGGAGTCGCCGATGGCGACTACGACCTGTCTGGTGTCATCGGATACCAGACATGTACGGATCGGAGTTGCGATCGGCCCACGGCCGCCGAATTTGCGGTCAGAGTGACGGTGGGCGACGGTGTCACGGACGAGCAGCGACCACTGACGTTTGCGGCGTCGAGCTACGGCGAAGCGGCGCGATTGGCTGCCGCTCCGGTTCACTCCGACCAAACATCGCCGTCAGGGATACTGGCTGTCGCGTTGTGGCTCTTGGGGATATTGGCTGTCGCGTTCTTGGGTGGCTTCATCCTGAATTTCATGCCTTGCGTGCTGCCCGTAATCGGGCTGAAGATGATGTCTCTTGTTCATCAGGCGGGTGAGAGCCGGTCGCGGATCTTTTCGCTGAATCTCTGGTATTCGCTTGGCATCTTGTCCGTTTTCATGGTGTTTGCCACTGTCGCGGTCGTGGTTAGGCTCGTCATTCCCGATGCCGCAACGGGAGCCGTTGGCGCCGAAAACGGTGCGTCGTTGTCGTGGGGAGCATGGCTCGGGGATGCGCGGATCGCGATCCCACTGTATTCGCTTGTTTTCGCGCTTGGATTGAGCCTCGTGGGCGTTTGGGACATTCCCATCCTGGGATTCGCAGGCTCGGGGCGAACAAGTGAACTGGCGGAGAGAGAAGGCCCGCTGGGGGCAATCTTCAAGGGAGCGTTGACTACAATCTTGGCAACGCCCTGCACGGGTCCGTTTGTTTTGGCGGCGGTCGGTTTCGCCGTCACGGCGCCCCCGCTTCTCGCGTATTTCGCGTTTGGCGTGATGGCCCTTGGTATGGCCTCCCCGTACCTGTTGATCGGTGCCTTTCCCAAGCTGATTAGCTGGCTGCCCAAACCGGGCGAGTGGATGGAAACATTCAAACAGGTAATGGGCTTTGTGCTGATGGGCACGGGCGTTTGGATTGCGAGCGTGCTGCACACGGCCGTGCCCGAGTACGTCATACCGATACTGATCCTTACGCTGGCGTTGGGTTTCTCGTGTTGGCTGATCGGGCGGACGCCCTGGACGGCGGCGTTTTCCAGGAGACTGCTATCCTGGTCGGCTGCAGCGACTATCGTCACGCTTACCGCCGTCACCGTTTTTGTTGAAGGAAATAACGTCCGACTGGGCGTTACCATCATTAGCGGCGCCTTACTCGCCATTTGGCTCATCTGGCAGACACCTCTCGATTCGACGATCGGTCGAAGGATCGCAGGATACGGCGCCGCGGCCGCGGTCGTACTAGTTGCCGCCCTGGTCACTTACCTGTTCTTGCGATCTGCGGAACTGCCTTGGGAACCATTTACGCGAGCATCGCTTGAAGACTACCGAAACAAGGGGCACACGGTCCTCGTGGACTTCACTGCCGATTGGTGACTGACCTGCAAGAGTAACGAGGCAGTTGCCTTGAATACGTCCAAGACGATGACGCTCGTGCGTGGGAACAAGGTCGTTACGCTGAAAGCGGACAAGACAGGGGATGCACCGGAGGCGGATCAGTTGCTGGTGGAGTTGGGTAACAAGGCGAAAGCGATTCCATTCTACGCCGTCTATCCGGCCGGAGTCGAAAGGCCGATCGTCCTTCAGGGGCTCGTTACCCAGCAGCAAGTGCTCGACGCGCTCAAGAGAGCCGGACCATCGCGCGGCGTGGCGAAGAAGGGCGGAGATGGGGTCACCGGCATTTGAATACGAAGCACAGAGTACTGAGTACTGGGTACCGGGTATTGAGCGGTGGGCCCGCGCAGACTTGGCCCACCCTACGATCTACTCCTTGGCTACTTCGCCGATCTGCCAACTGTTCAAACCGCTTTCTTTGAGCATACGTTGGATGCTGTCGCAGAAGCGGGGGCGGACGACCAGTACCAGGCCGATACCCATGTTGAACACCTGGGCCATCTCTGCGTCGTCGATGTTGCCCAGCCCTTGAAGCCAACTGAAGACTGAAGGGACTGGCCAAGTGTCGTCGATTTCGGCACGCACGTTGTCAGGGAGGATTCGCTCCAAATTCTCTCGCAAGCCGCCGCCGGTCACGTGGGCGATGCCGTGGATGACGTTCTTGATTTTGTAGTGGTTCAGTATCTCGCGTAGCGGCCGAGCGTAAATGCGAGTCGGCGTCAGCAGAGCCTCGCCTACCGTCTGGTCCAACTCCTCCACGTGCTCACCAACGTCCAAACCGGCCATGTCGAACACAACCTTGCGAACGAGGCTGTACCCGTTCGAGTGCAAGCCGGCCGACGCAACGCCGATCAATTTGTCGCCGGGCACGATCGCTTTGCCGTCGATCAGATGCTTCCGCTCGACGACGCCTACGCAGAAGCCGGCCAGGTCGTAGTCGTCTCCCTGGTACAGGTCTGGCATGATCGCCGTCTCGCCGCCCAATAGCGAACAGTCGGCATCGACGCATCCGTCGCTGATGCCGGTCACGATCTGCTCCAGCATCGGCGGGTCGTCGCGCGACATGGCCACGTAGTCCAGAAAGAACAACGGTTCGGCGCCGCAACAGATGGCATCGTTGGCGCACATCGCTACCAGGTCGATGCCGACCGTGTCGTGCCTGCCGCAACGCTGGGCCACGTTCAGCTTGGTGCCCACGCCGTCGGTGCAGGCCACCAGGATCGGTTCTTCATAATGGCGCGCGAACAAACGGCTGGCAAAATCCAACTGGAATAATCCGGCAAACCCGCCGTCCAGTTTCATCACCCGCGGCGAAAATGTCCGGTGCATCAGACGCGGCAGACGTTCCATGGACTGGCGATAGAGTTCCAGATCGACACCGGCGTCTTTGTACGTAGCCTTACTCATCAAGCGTACTTTCCGTGACCTTTTGGGTGGCTTAACCGCTTCTGGTCGAGCAATTGTGCGATTCCTCCCCCGAACTGGCGTAACGCATCGCTCAGACCACCGCGCCTATGACAAATACCAACATGCCGATTACCAAAACAACGATCCAAAGCAATGTGTAGATCAGGCCAAGTATGTGCCCCGCTTGCGTCATCCCCATTCCACGACTATCCATCCGGCCGGCTCGCATCTCGCGCAGATCGGATGAACCCATCACCCATGCCATCACGCTGAAAATGGGGCAACTGAACACCCAACTAAGGATCCCAAATACCAAAATCATTCCGCCGCGGTGTGGGACGGAATACGAGTCGGCACGCCACGAAGGTGCCGTTTGCGCGGCCGGTCTCGTCGGCACAGGGCCAGCCGGAGCCGCCCGCGCAACAGGGCCTCGGGGCCGAGGGGTCAGCACGCCGTAAAACTCGTCGGCTGGGCGCCAGTCCGACTCGTCTTCGGTACGCAGCGTGCATTCGGCGCTGATGCGGCCGTCCGACAGCCACCGGTCAAGTTCGCCTTTCGAAACCGGACCGTAAACCTGCCCTTCGGGCGTCTTCATGTACCACAGGTCGTCCGTATCGGCCGCCGACGTCTCCGGCGTTGCTTCGCCGCCCGGAACGACATAGATCGTGTTACAGGCCGGACAGCGAGCTTGCTTGCCCGCGTGTTCGTCGGGGACACGCAACAACCGCTGACAGCCCGGGCATTTTGTTTCAATGGGCATACCACTTCCCCTAACGTGGCGCAGCTGCAACCAACGTAGGGTGGGCCAAGTCTTCGCGGGCCCACCGGATCGTCCGATAACCAGTCGGTGGGCCCGCGAAGACTTG
>JADHUC010000234.1 GCA_016784735.1 Pirellulaceae bacterium
CCCTTCCCACCAGAACAACAGAGGCACTTCGGGCGAAGCGCTGGCCGAGTTGCATCCCAAGTGCAGAAAGTCGACCCCCGCATGTTTCAGAATCGTCGGCAGCGCCCACGCGTGGGACGGCACGTCGGTCATTTTTGCATCGCGAGCGGGCGGCGTGTCGAACGTGCGTGACAGGCCCGACGAGAACCCGAGCCCACGAACGATGTCTTCCAGTTCGAGCGATTCGGTGTGCAAGCTGCCTGGCATCGCGTGCCAAACCAGACGTCCCGAGCCGATGGCTTCCTCCAATCGCTGCCGCCGATCGGGCGTCTGCCCAGGCCAAAGGATCTGGTGCATGGGCCAGCCGGGCAGCGTCCATACAAAACGATTCTCCAGCGGCAGTTCCTTGGTGTCGTCACACACCGCGAGCGCCTTGTCGATCATCGACGTGCGGTATCGCGTCACGACATTGCGAGCCAGATCGGTGTATCCGATATCGAAATGGGTCTTGAAGACGACAATCACCTGCTCCAACTCCGCAAGTCTGCCGCCGGCCGGCTGGTCAGCCCGCGAGTGACCAGGATTGGCGAATGCAATCAAACATACGCAGCAAACAACTCCGAATGAGTTGGCAAGATGCCCGCGTTGCATAATCAAGTGCATCCGTTGAGAAGATTGCATGATCCTCCTCCCATGTTGTGTGACGCGCGATCTCTTCCCGACGCAAATCTACGGGAGAGTCTGTCAGGGTGGGTTCCGACTGTCAAGCAAACGAGGAGGGTGTCGCTGGTCACAATCGGTCGGACGGCAACTGATGCAATTCTGAGACGCACGGAAGCTGGGAATCCGCAATTGTCAGCGGCGATTGAATATCTCATAATGAAGTGGGCTGTTCGGTGGTAGGATGGCGACACTTGTAGGCGAGCGTGTAGAGCCTGATGTTCTCACTGCATTTCCTTGGAATGGGCCGCAGATAAATGACCGAGTCGCCGTTTCAAGGTATCTCGCAATCCGGTTTGAGTGACGCATTCGCCGCGGATGAAGCCCGCAAGTCACGACTTATCCTCGAAGCTCGGCTATTGCGCGAGCAGCAGCAACCGGAAGCGGCCGCTGCGAAGTTCGCGGAAGCCGCCGCGATCGAAGAACAGTTGGGCGAAGCGTGTACGAAGCAACAGTTGCGGGAAGAATCGTTCGTTCACTACTTCAGTTCCGCAAGCTGCTGGGCGCAAGCAGGCAATTTCTACGAAGCCATCGCCCTCTGCGATTTACTCCTCACGGAACAGGATCTGCCGCATTCTCTTCGCACGCGGGTTGAACAGTACGCCGACACGCTCCGCGATCGCCGTGCCCAATGGTACGGAGACCTCGTCGATCAGTTGGCGGAGAGTTCGTAGTCCGAGGATCGAACTGGATGGCAACGTCCGTCAGTCCGGCAACCGCCACAAGCGGATCTTGCCGCCTGTGATCAGGCCGTGGGGGTTGGGCAGGTAGACGTTCGGAAAAGGGAATATTTTGTTTTTTCAGAAAGTAGAATGTCCCCTTTTGTCCATCGTAGATCGCCCTTCGCGCATGACTGGCACAGCAGGAAAACAGATTGCGTTTGATGCGTTTGGGGACTACTGCGATCACTTCCCCTCATACACCCAGACGGCGCGGAGGATATTCAGCTTCTGTCCACCGGAAGTGTATTCGAATTTGATGAAAACCTGGTTTGCGCGGGGCGCTTCTTTGAGAGCGGAGAAGTCCACTCGATGCCAATTCTGTCGCCCAGCGGCTGCCTCCATGTCCGACTTCGTCCATTCCCCAATGGGTTGCCATGTGTTCCCGTCCAGGGATAAGGAAATCGTACCGTTTGTGTCATGCGCGGCAGCGCCGTGCGCTTGATACAGAGTCGCCGTTTCGCTTAACGGGAAGGGACGTGGGCTCGCAAAGGCATAGATGTTCTTGGCACTGAAACGTCCCGACTCGCCCGCATGATTGTCCACCGCGATCACCGTATGCCGCCTCGCAAAGATGTTGGGGGCGGCAGGCGACTTGTCTCCGCTAGACGCCCCCGGCTTGGGGGCAGCACCGACTTTCGCTGACACTGTGGGTTCCAGCGGCGCGTCGGTAGGTGCTTCGGCCGTAGGGCGATCCAGTCTGGCAATCTCGTCCAGTCGCTATTTCTATCTTGTCCAAGGTCAAAGCAGACGACAGCCCCGGCTTGGCCTCGCGGTACCAGCGGCCGGCGTGGAGGAGTAAGGTCTCCCGTTGGCCGCCTTGTCTTGTCTGTGCCATGTCCCACCAGCCGTCACCCAATTCGGCTTGCTCCTCCGGCGAGCCTGCTCCTTTCAACTCTTTCTGGGCCAATACCTTGAGGGCCTCGTCGCTGCCCAGCGCGAGCATCGGAATGCCTTTCTTCCAATCGCCCTTGACGAAACAGGAATACTCTCCCGCCACTTGATTTGCATCGGCATCAGCCGGATCGTTTTCCAGCGTCGCAAGCACCTTCCGGACTCTCCCATAGGCGTCTGCCGCCTCCTTGACCTCCTTGGCGCGATCCGCGATCCGTTTGACAAGTTGCCAATCTCTTGCCTTTCGAGCAGCCGCGAGGGCAATTTCCGTGAGTTCCGCTGCACTCTCGTAGTCGTCGTGGGCAACAGCCTCGCGAACCAGTTCAAGAGCAACGGCCGCCAACGCCGTTCTCTGTGTGGAGGATCGCACGAATCCGACAGTCGTCTTGACCGTCGCAACTCTTGCGCCCAGAGCATTGACCTCGTACACGCCGGCAATCTGGTCAGTGATGTGCATTGCCAGCTTCGCATCGCCCGCCTGAGTAGCAACGTCCCAGGCAACTCGAAGAAGCGCGTAGTGATTCGCCGCGCCCTGGTTGGTCGCCTTGGCTGTCTGAAGCAGTTTCTCGGCGAACGCAGTTTTCTCCTCTGAACTCTCGGCCTTGGCGTGTTCATCGCCGTAAACGTCCTTCACCAGCTTCAAGGCTTCGTCCAGGGCAGCACCGGACGGAATCGGCGGCTTGTCGTCTGCATGGACAGGTCGGCCATGAAGAAGCCATATCCCCGTGACCAGAGCCCCCCAGACGACGATCGAATGGATTCGCTGAACAGATTGCATAATCCTTCTTCCGTGTGTGAGACGCGGCCACTTCCCGACGCTGACCACCGGGAGAGTCTGGCAAGGTGGGGTGCAAATGTCAAGCAAACGAGGAGAACCTCGTGGCCGGCCACAGACCGGACTCGCGGCAGTCTTTTGCCTGCTTTTCCGCGGTTGCTGTGCTACTCGCTCTTTGTCCCAACGCCAGTATTGGCTACGCGGTGAGGATATGACCTTCCAGGGTTGAAATGCTCCACCCGCAGTGTGCCATCGTCAACACGTAGTCGCTCCAATTTCCCATCGCCAAGATTAAGCAGGACATCGTTTCCATACAACGCCAGTCGTCCTTGGCCACGGAGGCGTCCTTCGTAGTAAGATGCCACAATCCCCTTTGCGTCGATGACGTAAATGCGGACGGTCTTGTTGTCGTACTTGATCACCCAACGTCCCAAGAAATCGCGAAAGTCGACAGTCCCCGGTTTCTTGTTTTCGCTGGGTGATATCGTGGTCGTCTTCTCGGGCTTTGCCGGACCATCCTGTGTGGCCTCATCGATTTCGGCGAGCCGCCTATCGACTTTGATGCGCACCAATTGCGTGAGTCCCGGTAAGGCCCTGCGATACCAATACGCAGCCCGCTCGACGAATGGTAGTTTCGCTTCTCCCTCGCTCCCTTCCGCCAACTCCCACCAGCCGTCACCCAATGGGACCTGTTCTTTCGGGTCCCTTGCCACTTTCAGTTCTTTCTGGGCCAACGCCTTGAGAGTCTCGTCGCTGCCCAGCGCGAGCATCGGAATGCCCTTCGTCCAATCTCGCTTGACGAAGCAGAAATACTCGCCCGCAGCTTGATTGGCAGCGGGATTCGTCGGATCGTTTTCGAGCGTGGCGAGGGCCTCTTGCGCTCTTGCATGGGCCTTTGCCATCTCCTTTATCCGCTTGTCGCGCGCTACGATCTGTTTGACGAGTTGCCAATCTCTGGCCTTTCGAGCAGCCACCACGGCTATCTCTGTGAGTTCCGTTGCGCTGTCGTAGTGATCGCCGGCAACGGCTTCTTCGGCCACCTCCGAAGCGACGGTCGCCAGCGCTGTGTTCTGCGGCGAAGTTCGCACGAATCCGGCAGTCGTCTTGACCGTCGCAACCTTTGCGTCCAGGACATTGACCTCGTACACGCCTGCAATCGCGTCAGCGACTTGCAGTGCCACTTTCGCATCACCAGCCTGAGTAGCGACGTCCCAGGCAACTCGAAGAAGAGCGTAGTGATTCGCCGTACCCTGGTTGGTCTCCTTGGCGGCCTTAAGCAGCTTCTTGGCGAACGTGGTTTTCTCCTCTGGTTTCTCGGCTTTGGCGTATTCGTCGCCATAGACGTCCTTCACGAGCTTCAACGCTTCGTCCAGGGCAGCGCCGGATGGGATGGGCGGCTTATCGTCTGCGTGGAGAGGTCGGCCATGAAGGAGCAATATCCCCACAACTAGCGTACTGCAGCAGATGCTCCAGTGGGTTCGCCGAAGAGCCACCATGTTCGTACTCCGGTGTGTGGTTGACGGTATGAAATGACAGTCTTGCGTCAGAGAAACGCGACATCAGTCCATTCTAACGTCACCAATCGAACGAACCCAACCCTGGACAATCGAGAATCCCGGTTCGGGGATATGTTTCGAGGTGAATCTGCGTCTCTCTTGATCCTTCGACGAGACTGCAGATTCCGCCTCACTTCCGTCAAGCAAAGGAGAATGCCGTTCGTCGGGCACCATGCAGGCACCGATCACTGCAATTCCACCAGACGTAGAGTTGCCTTCGCGATGAGTTCGTCGTCCTCGGCCTTGCGGGCTGCGGAAAGGGCCGTCGATACCATTTTCTTGGCGGTTTCCATCCTGCCGTCTGCAGCAGCCAGACCGGCCAACGCAAGCCCGATCTCGGCGACGGCCGCGGAATCCGCCGGCGTTTTGGCGGCACCACTGAGTTGCTCCAGTGCGGTTGCCGCCGCGTCCAACGCCGATTCACTAGCCGGTAGGCGGTCGATCGTGAAGTCCTGCTTTGCAGCCTCCATGATTTCGTTTGCGAGCGTGACATCCGCAGCCGCGATCGCCAAGTTGTATGCTTCTGTAAGGAGCACAAACTTGGCGGGGGCTTCCACGCTGTTGTCCGCCGCCGCCTTCCATATGCGCCGGGCAAGTACGCCCCGTTTCACGCTCGTTGTCGAACCTAAGATCTCTCCGCGATAGCTTTCCAGGGCCGACCGCCTCGCGCGTTCCTGTGCCTCGGCCGATGGCACCGGTTCCGGTGAGTGAACAACCGGCAAGGCAACGGGGGTCTGTTCGGTCTCCGTGGATTCATCTGTCGCTGATTCCGCTTTCGACGGATCGCCAGGCTCCGCGGTCGGGCTCGTGTCTGTGCCCGCTTCGCCGGTTTTGTCTTCCGGTGGGCTGTCGGCGGACGGATCCGGTTTTGGCTCCTTTGGGGATGGAGCCTTTTCGAATGGTTTGACGGACAATAAAGGATCCGTCGGCACGATTTGCTTCGGCTCCTCGTCACTGGCTGACCCTGCAACTGCGGGGGCTCCAGCATCGGATTGGCCGTCTGCCACCGCCATCTGGTCGGGTTGACCGTCTCTCATGGCAAACATGACCACAATCAATATCAGGACTGCCAGCACGGCAACTCCACTGCCTACTGCCAACATCAGCCAATTCATACCCCGATGGCGTTCGGGCATCGGCGAGGTTGCGACAATGGCCACTGGCGAAGGCGGACTGGCCGCCTTCGGGGCCTGGGGCGTTGTGCTGGACCGTGACACGCGCGGAGGCGGCGGTTGCTTCGCCGAGAGCCTTTCCCTTAGTTCGGCGTCGTAGGCTGTTTTTCTTTTTGGGTTCAGCAGACATATGCGCGCCTGCATGACCTCGTTCATGATTCTCTGCGAGTGTGCGGCATCGTCGCCAGTGGCCAGTTCCTTGAGGTAAGTCATGACGCGGTTGGCCGCAGAGTCGATCACGTCACGATCATCTTCGAAGGCATCAATGCCCAGCAGACGATAATGGTGTGGCGGCTGGTCTTTGGGAGCAATTCCCAGCCACTTGTGATACGGATCGAACTGATCTGACATCGCTGTGTCGCGTGACGAATTGGAACACGAGGAGTTGCCGGCTTATCGCGTAAGCCGCCGCCGACCTGTTCATTGTACGCCCGCGGCCAAGATTGTCAGTATCTCGTAGGTTCCGGCTGCCGGACGGGACCTCTTGCCACGTTGCAGTCCGCCTCAGGTCACGCTCGGCAAGCGGGACCTACCGGACAAACCAAACCACGGGCGGTACTACGAACGAGTATGCGTCATTGACAGCCTGTTGTCGATATAAGGTCCAGAGAACCCGACTTCCTTTTCTGCCGTCGCTCGTATCAGCACGCGGTCGGGTCTGAGCACCATCCACGGACTTGCGTGACTTCTTAATCGTAATCGTGCTCTTAATCTTAATCTGAGACACGTTAGCTGATGAGCCGGCTCGGAGCGGGTTTTTTGTTGAGATTGTCGGCAATGGACTGGTGAGGGAACTCGGAAAGAAGCGATCCCGCCGCTCTAGCAGTTTCTGAATCTCTCAAAAGGGACCAGGATTAAGATTACGATTAAGGCCAGCGTCCACGGAATGCGTGAACGGTTCGAGATTGCCTTCCTTCATTCCATCCTCGCTCGTTCTGTTGCTCCGTAACGACGTTTTGGGGCTTGCACAAGTCGGTTGTATATAGCAAGTCAACCCCTTTGGCAGGCGTTCCGCCAGTATCCTGGTTGTCGAAATACTGTGGGCAATACCGACAGCGCGCGTGGGCTAGCCTTCCACCGACAAAACTACGCGTGTTGTTGTTGGAGGCAAATCGAGTGCAACGAGACGATGAGACCAACAGTTCGACGAGGGCAACGAAAGCAGTGATCCGGCGGCGGCCCAGCGACTTTTCTGGCCGTGGCGAAGTCCTGATGTATATGGGCACGACCTGTTGCTGCTGTTGCTGCGCACATTGGGTGGGGGCTGGAATCGGCGGAACTTGGGGGATCGTCAGCGCATTTCGGGACGAAAAGGAGAAGGATCCACCGCCCATTGATGCCAGGGCAAAAAGGTACGTCAAGATGGGTGCCGCCGTTGCGGCGGGGGTGACCGTCGCGTTGGTTGTACTGTCTATCCTGATCGCGTTGTCAGTTCGAGGTGCCGACGATCTGTTCGGGATCCCACTGGTCATTCTTGCATTTGTCCCCTCGGCGTTTTTCATCCCCATCGGCATCGGTGCCATGATCGGGGCATTTGTAGCGAAACGTCGACTTGCGAACAGCGGCAATGAAGCCGTGAAGCAGCCAACGGTTGGTGGAATGCGCCTGGCATGGCGAATCACGTGGAAATCGTTTCTGTTATCCAGTTTCTGGGCCGGCATCGGGTATCTGCTAATCCTCCTGTTCTTTGTCATCGTGGACTGAACAGAGGCAAATAGATGAAACGGTGTATTCTGCCTTATGTGTGACGCGTAGGACCTGGGCAAAGCCGAGAAGACAAAAGCAGAATGTCCCCTTTTCGGGCCGGCGGTATGCGCGAAGCCTCGGACAACCGGAAGTTCTACCTCAGACCGGATCTCGCGGTGATTCGTATGGCGACTGGCGTCCAACTTCGCGCCGGTGATAAAGAAATCTATGTGATCGAGACCGACAGTCCTGAGGTGGTCGAGCGAGTTCTGACTCTGCTGGCCAAAGGTTGCGACCGTCGCACGCTGTACGACAGCGTCGGCGAAGTGAACCGAGATTTGACCGATGAGGTAATCGTCCAACTCGTTTCCGTCGGAGTCCTGCTGGACCAGCCTATCGAGCCGAGTGACGCCGTTTCGCGATATCTTGCCCACTTCGTCAAAGACGGCGCATGTGCGTCGCGAGAACGATTCGGGTCGGTTGCCGTCGTTGGGCTTGGGGAGTGCGTGCAGTTGCTCGGGCAGGGAATCCGTGAACACGGAATCGAAGTTGTTACGGTGGATACAGACTCGCTGATCGAGCATGTCGATGATTCCCATTTCGATGCCATCGTTTGCATTTGGGAGCAGCCGGACTTGCGGCGAGTGTTGGACGTGAACGCGGTGGCTTGCCGCCGGCGACTGCCTTGCCTGTTTGTCGACCTTTCGCACGGTCAGCACATGACGGTCGGTCCGTTCTACGTCCCTGGCGAAGGTGCTTGTTACCAATGTTTCCGGCAACGCTGGCGAGAGAATACAGCGGCCCTGGAGGAATTCGATGCCGCGGAGACGGCGATGCTCGATAGCGGCCAGCCGTTACCGGCGTACGGTATCTTGCCCGCATTTCGCTACGTGGTCGTTGGATTGGCGTGCGCGGAGCTGTTTGCGCTGCTCGCCGAGCATCGACCGCTGCGGACGCTGAATCGCGCGGTCACCGTCGATCCGGACGGGATGAAGCTCTGGGCCGAGCCGTGCTGGCAAATCCCATGGTGCCCGACGTGCGGGAACGAGGCATGAACGTAGTAACCGTGCAACGCTGCCGACAGATGTTCGACGCACTGGTAGGACGGCGCACGGGCATCGTTCGCGACGTACGGTTGGTCGCCACAGTCGACGGCGACGCGGATCTTCATCACGCGGCGGCCGCCACGGCCAACGCGCACCCCGGAACGCCGACAGACATGAAACGCGCTGTTGGTGGTGCCGGGACGACACGAGAGGCCGCCGTGATGGCATCGTTGGGCGAAGCGCTGGAACGTTACCTGGCTTCGTCATATCGCCGCGGGCACGCGCCCGTGCGATCAGAAGCGGAACTGGATTGCGAGGCCATCCCGGCCGCCGCATTTGCCCAGTTCTCGCCGCGACAACGTCGCCAGGAAGGTCTTCCGTTCGAGCAGGCGACGCAGCAGACTCCACTGCGGTGGGTCAACGGCAAACGGCTATCAGGCGATTCGCCTTGCGCCGTACCAGCGTTTGCCGTCTACCTTCCCTATGTGCCCGAGCCCGGCGAAGCGCCGATCGCACCAGGCATCAGCACGGGACTCGCGTGTGGCGATTCACAGGAGTCGGCACTGCTGGGCGCGGCTTGCGAGGTGATCGAGCGGGATGCGCTGGCGCTCACGTGGATGACGGGGATAACCCCGCCTCGGATCGAGCAGGAAGCGTTCGTCGACTTGGCGGGCGACCTGCTGCCACCGCGCGATGAATGTCGCGCCTTTGATTTGACCAACGACGTTGGTGTGCCGGTCGTGCTGGTAGTTTGTCGGGGCCAAGGACCATCGGGGCGGCTGCTGAGCGTCGGCAGTGCTTCGAGACCGGATCGTGATGCGGCGATCCGCAAAGCCGCGATGGAGGCATCGCAAGATCGTGTATACGTTCGGCATCTCGTCGGGCGAGACCCCGATTGGCGACCTCGGCCGGATTACTCGAATGTGACGGACTTCTCCTACCACGCCCGGTTATATAGTGTTCGACCGGATCTCGTGGGCGGGGCGTTTGCGTTTCTTGATGACATGGCGACGGATAGAATCCTTATCCCAACTCTCTTCCGGGGGGAGAGTGGGCCGATGGCCGAGGCATTGAACCGAGTCATTCGTCGGCTGCTAGATTCTGGCCATGATGGCGTCTGGGTCGACTTGACGCCCGAGTGGGCGAAGTCACAGAGGTTGCACGTTGTGAAACTGGTTGTTCCTTCGTTGCTGCCGCTGCATGGAGACCACCGTTTGCCCTACTTGGGGCATCCGCGACTTGCTGACTCCCACAGGGCAATGCCGCATGGATCGAAGAACCACGAGTATTCACTGTGGCCATACCCTCATCCATTTCCGTAGCGTGACGATGGAGCCTACGATGCTTGATCCACCGCGTACGTTTGACGAGTTGTGCCAGGACGTGGCTTGGCCTTTGAGCCGACTGTATCATCAGCACAGTAAGCTGTCCGGGCATAATCTGCTGGAGTTCCAGGAACGCATCGCGACGTTTAGCCAGGACGCAGAGGCGGTTCGTGAATCGAGCCGCGCATACAAACGGTACCCAACGCGACCTTCGATCACACTGCCCCGTGCAAAAAGGCGTCTGGGTGGGCATCGCCTTTTCGACATACTTCGGTCACGGCGCACCCGGCGGGGAACCTTCTCGCGCAAAGCCATTACGCCGAAGCAATGGGGTGGGCTGCTGGAATCTGCCTGCGGTGTGACGGGTCACGTAACGCATCCCGATTTTCCCGACGTCACTCAAGATCTTCGTGCGTGGCCGTCCGGTGGTGCTATGTATCCGATCGAGACCTACTTGTGTGTACTTCAAGATGGGGAATTGGAGCGTGGGCTGTACCATTACCAAGTCGAATCACACGCATTGGCACACTTGGGGCCATGCCCGGAGGACGAACAACTGCATCGTCTCGTATACGCGGACGGTCTGTGGGAGAATGCCGGCGGCTTGATAGTCTTGACCGCCGTTTTCGACCGCACGCAAACGAAATATGGTGAACGTGGATATCGGTTCGTGTTCTTGGATGCAGGCCACCTTGCGCAGAACATCCTGTTGGTGTGCGAAGACCTGCGTTTGGCGGCGATTCCACTGGGCGGTTTCGACGACGACGGCCTGGCGGCAGCAATGGACGTCGAACCGCTGACAGAATTGCCGATTTACGCCATACTGATCGGGACGGAGTAACTGAAGATGAACTACGATAACGACCGATCGCACGCAACGGGCCTGCAGCGGTACCAGTTCAGCTTGAAAGCACTGCTATTGGCCGTGCTGTGCTTCAGCGTAGCGGGAGCGATGGCTACGTGGCAGCGAGATGCCTTTGCGGCCGCGCACATGGAGACGCCGATTTGGCTGTTCGTTTGCTTCCTTGGATGGAATGCGGCGATTGCGTGTCAGTTTGCTTTCGCGACATGGGGATGGATAACGCTTTGGCAATTCGCCGCGGATGCCGTCGCGCTGGCTGGTGATGGTAGCATGAAGGACTCGGACGCCGGCCAAGAGTACTTGGGACTTCGCCGAGTCTATCTTGTCGGTGTTGCCTGGGGAGCCTTGTCGTTTGTCCTTTGGCTATCATTTGCGATCATGTGGCTGTCGCGACCTTCTCAGGCATCCGACGAGGGTTTTGCAGCGGCGTTCTGTTTCACGGTGTGGCACTTGGTACCTTGGACGATCGTCAGCTACTTGCGTTTTGCACTCCGGTCAAGATGGAGAAAGACCGGGCCAATTGCAGCAATGCGGCTGGCGGCCTTCGTAGGCGTGGCAGCACCGGCGACCGGATTCGCGGCGTACGTGCTGCTGCAGTGAATGAGACTGAGATATGATTTGGCAATCTGTGGCTGTGAGACTGCGACGAGGTCCCAATTGAGAAATTCATTCAGGAGCGTACGCTGAAGAAAACGAGGGGTGAGCATATATGTCTTGTCAGCATCGACGATCCGTGGTTCTGGTGATGATCGCGTCTGCAACAGTAACGCTGTGTGCCCGTAGCTCGAGTGGAGACGCGGCGTGGCCGGTGTACCGGGGTGATAACACGCGATGTGGTTATGCGGCACAAGAATTGACTCCGCCGCTGCACCTTCAGTGGACACATGTGTCCCGGCATCGTCCGCGGCCTGCCTGGCCCGAGCCCGGCAAGGAAGTCCACCGAATGACCTTCGATCATGCCTATCAGGTGGTTGCGGCGGACGGGCGGATGTACTACGGATCCTCGTCGGATCACAAGATTTGCGCCGTCGACCTGGACAGCGGTGAAGAACTTTGGAGTTTCTTTACGGAAGGACCGGTCCGGTTCGCACCTTGCGTGTCGGGCGGGCGCGTCTACACGGCCAGCGACGACGGATGCCTGTACTGCCTGAACAGCCGCGATGGCAGACTCATCTGGCAGTTCCGCGGCGGTCCCCGGGACGAACGGATGATCGGAAACGGGCAGATGATCTCGCGCTGGCCGGGCCGGTCGGGCGTCTTGGTCGATGCGAACACCGCGTATTTTACGGCCGGCATGTGGGGTCCGGACGGCGTTTCCATCTACGCGCTCGATGCGAAAGACGGGTCGGTGATATGGAAGAACAATACGTCGAACCAGCAGTACATGCTTTTGCCTCACAATAATTTCGAAGGCATCACAGGCGTCTCGCCGCAAGGATACCTTGCACTGGCCGATGGCGTCCTGCTGGTGCCGACCGGTCGGGCGATGCCCGCCAGATTCGATACGGCCACTGGGAAACTGCTGCCATGGAAAATCGCCTGGGGCAAGCACCACCGCCCCGGCGCCGCGTGGACGATGACGGCCAAGGGAGTCTTCTTCAGCGCTTGCCGCAGGGGAACGGGACTGCCCGTCTCGTCGCTGGGGCCGGATAGCCTGCTGCGACCCGAAGGGTTGATGGCGTGGGAGGTCCGCACGGGCAAACCCGTGTTTTCGCTCGACGACGTGTACAGGGCGGCGTTCTCCGACGAGACGCTCTACCTGACCGCTGGCACCTATTCCGGCAAACAGGGGTCCGTGTTGGCAGTCGATTACGACAGGATATCAAAAGAAGTCCACCTCTCCCCACCGCACGCGGGTGGCCATGACGGCGCGGGCTTCGCCGCGCAGAAGGTTACGGACAAGGCGAAATGGCAGACGCCAACCGGGCGGATCACGGAACTGATTGTGACCGGAAACGCGCTGGTCGCGGGAGGGCCTGATGCCGTGATGCTGCTCGATGCCGATTCAGGCAAAGAGCTTTGGAGGGCAGAGGTCGACGGCCAGGCCCGCGGACTAGCCGTGGCCTCCGGACGGCTGCTGGTCAGCACATCGACCGGACTGATTTACTGTTTCGGCAGGGAGAAGGTCGTCGATGCGCCGATAGTAAAGGCACCCGTCGTCGATGAAGAATTGTCCTCTCAGAGCGTGCCACGAAACCGTGTACGATGGCCTTCCAAGGCCGTCGAAAGCGCCAAATCGACGGCCTTGGAAGGCCATCGTACGGTTGAAATCAGACCGGCGAACGAGATCATCGAACGGTCCGGGATTCGCAGCGGGTACTGTCTGTGTATCGGGCTGGACGACCCATGGCTTGCTGCAGGGCTTGCTGCGCACTCAGACCTGTACGTCATCGTTTTGGAGCAGGACGAGAAGAAGATCGCCCAGGCCCGCCGCCTTTACGATCGTCTGGGGCTCTACGGCGTGCGGATCGCCGTTCATCGCGGGAGCCCGAAGCGTCTGCCCTACGCCCCGTACTTCGCCAACTTGATCGTCGTGCCCGACCCCTCGTCGTGCGATCCGACGGGTGTGTACCGCTGTCTCAGGCCGTGCGGTGGTGTCCTGGCGATACCGGGTGCCGATGTGGGAGCAGCGCGGAAATGGTTGATTTCTGCGGGGGCGGAAAAGGAAGGCATCACCGTGGATGGCGACGTCGTCCGCGCGGCAAGAGGGCCCCTTACGGGCGCCGGCGGTTGGAGTCACCCGTTCGCCAATGCTGGGCGGACATCCGCCAGCCGCGACACACACGTCCGCTTGCCACTAAAGACACTGTGGTTCGGCGGCCCGGGACCGGCTCGTATGGTCGACAGGCATAGGTTCCCGCCAATACCGGTCTATGCCAACGGTCGCCTGTTCGTCCCGGCTCAGGACCATGTCATCGCTGTGGATGCCTACAACGGTCGAGAGATGTGGTCGCGCGAGTTGAAGGGCGTGGGCCGCTTCCCCGGAAACGACCGCGGTCCCAGTGTCGTGGCGGATGACAATTTCGTGTATGCGCCCCACGGTACAACCTGCCTGCAATTGGACGGCGACACGGGCAAGGTCCTGCAGACATACGAGCCGCCAACGGAGATTAAGCATAGCTCGAAACCTGAAGCGGTCGCGAATGTGGAACCGGGTCCGAAGCGGAGGAAAGGGGCGAAAGGTAGGGGCGGGTTGCTATTCAACGAGGTCGAATGGAACTACCTGGCCGTGACGGACAAGGCGATCCTCGGCACGATCGGCGAGGCGCACGTCAGGAGGTCACTAGCCAACTGGCCGCTATCGACACCGAAAGGAAGATACCTGTTTGCCCTGGACAAGAAGATCGGCGGAACGCTGTGGGTCCACAAGTCGTTGTACGCGATCGCGCCGAAGGCGATCGTCGCCGATGAAGAACGCGTTTGTATCTTGGATCAAGAAAACGACATGGGAGGGATCGGGAAGACGATCGTGAAGGCGATCGACATGAACACGGGCAGAACCGTGTGGTCGAAGCCGATCGAGGACCGTTGGGAATTGCTGCTTTCGGGCGACTCTCTTGTCGCTGCTGGGACGGGCTATACGGTCTACGACACCGCGACCGGCGGCGAGCGGTGGTCCACAACGGTGCCGCTGAGTCTGTACGATACCTACGGCCCCGGCATCGACCACTATCAATGGTCGATTGCGCTTCGAGACTTCCCCGTCGTGCCGCCCATCATCGTGGACGGAACGATCCTCGCGCCGCCACGCGCGTTCGACTTGGAGACCGGCGAAGAGCTGAGCCGCACGGACCCGTTGAGCGGCGAAACGATCCTGCCCTTCGGCGTGGGCAACGGTGGCTGCGGGACCTATTCGGCTTGTCCGGCGGCCATGTTCATGCGGTCCGGCAGCCTGGGGATCTACGACATGGCCACGGATACGGGAATGCACTGGCTCGGCCAGACGCGCCCGGGCTGCTGGATTAACACGCTGCCGGCCGGTGGGATCGTGCTCATGCCGGAGGCCTCCAGCAGTTGTACCTGCGCGTACAGCTTCCAAACGTCGCTGGCTCTGATTGCCGATGATCGCCACGAACATTGGGGAGCCTACACGTGCGAACCGCCGAAACGAGGCACCAAACTGAAAACGGTTTCGTTCAACTTCGGCGGTGTCGGTGACAAGCGGGACAGAGATGGAACGCTTTGGCTGGGTTTCCCGCGGCCGTTTTCGCCTCAGAACCTCAGGGTACCACTGGACACGTGCGCATCGGCGGAATACTACCGCGAGAACGCCGACGAGATCACGGTCGAAGGCACCGAGCGGCCTTGGCTGTACAGTTGCGGTGTGGAGGGACTGGAGTCGGCAACGCTGGAATTGGACTTGGCGCGGCCAGCCGTCGCCCTACGGGCGAACGAAGCCCCGCAGATCGACGGCCGGCTCGACGACGCATGTTGGGACGGAGTTGAAGAACTGCGGCTCGTAGATGATTCGCGGCGAATCTCCTCGGCGCGCGCATGGCTGCGTCACGACGCGAAGAACCTCTATATCGGTTTTCTGCGAAGGGCGCCGCTCGAGGATGGCAAGCCGCTGCCTTGGACAAGAAACACCCAAGGCGAAAACGCGCCGGCCTGGCGGGACGACAGCCTGAAAGTCCGCTTCCAGAAGGGCGTGGACCAGTACGAGTACATTTTCCTTTCAGCCTCGGGCGGGCGGGTCACGGGCAAGAGTGACCTTCGATGGATTATGCGAGGGACCGAGAAGGAACTCGACTGGAAAACGGCAACCCACCTCACGCACGAGGCTTGGTCCGCCGAGATCGCCGTTCCGTTCGATGGCCCAGCCGAAGGACAGGAGATTTTTCTTGAGAGCTTCAACAGGACGGGCGCTGGGCCCGAGCGAACCTTCTACAAGTTCCGTTCGTGGCGGCGATGGTTCGTCAGCGGCGGCGAAGCGGATCTGGCCTTCGAACGGCCCGCAACGCCGAGTGAAAGAACCTTCACCGTCCGCCTGCACTTCGCCGAATTGGAGGATGTGAGGCCGGGCGAGCGGGTATTCGACGTCAACATCCAGGGCAAGACGGTGATCGAGCGTCTGGACGTCGCAGCCGCGGCCAGCGGTTGCCGGAAGGCACTGACGCGAGAGATCAAAGGCATCCAGGCAGCCGACACGATTTCCCTGGGCCTCGTCCCGTCTCCAGGCAGCAAACGCCTCGCCATCCTCAGCGCCGTCGAGATCGAGGAGGAGTAGGCGTCTGGGTGTAGCGACCAAAAACTCTGGTAGCCGGATTCGCGAGAATTCGGGTGTTTGAAGCCAGATCACTGAAGTCTTGCGACTTCAGCTACAGCGGGACTACGAGCTACTTTGTGCCTCGACTGTGCTCTTCTGCCAAATGCCGAAAAAATCGCTTGACATTCCGACGCGGACTGTTACTATAAAACCAAATCTAAAAAACCAAACAAGCAGAGAGAGAGTCTGACGAATGGCACGACCGCGGGCGAAAGAGCTGACCGAGCGTGAGCTGGAAATCATGCACGTCTTCTGGAACCAAGGCGAATTGACTGCGGCGGAGGTGCGCGATCGGTTAGCGAAATCGGGACGCGATCTGGCATATACCACCGTAGCAACGCTGATTCGCATTCTGACCGAGAAGGGCTTTCTCAAACAAGCCAACATGACACGGCCATTCCTGTACCGAGCGATTCGTTCCTTCGAGGACGTGTCCGGGCGATTGGTCGTGGATTTGGTGCAGAAGGTCTTCGGCGGCTCTCGCGAGCAGTTGCTGATTCGTTTGATGGAGCAGGAGAAACTCACGGCCAAGGAGCGAAAGGCCTTGGAAGCCATTCTCAAGGAGCAGCGGCGATGAACGAATTCGGGCTGGTGCTGGTCTGGTGTGCGATTCAGGTGACCGTGCTCTGTGCAGTATCGGGGCTTCTGTATCTTCTGGTTCGACGTATTGGTCCGGCGACTGCCTCGCTGACGGCCCTGACCAGCTTGTCCCTGGTCGTTGCATTGTCGGCCTTTGCGTTTTGCCCCTGGCCTCGCTGGGCCGCCGTGCCTGTTAACAACGACTCGAGCACAAACGAATCCGACGTAACACCGGCGGTTCCAAACACGGTTGTGCGCAACGAGGCCGCGACACCGAACAACATCGATGGCGTCTCCGATGGGCCAACGACATCATCAACCGCAGGCGAGTTCTTTGCCGCGTTCTGGGACGAGTTGCAGCGGCCTGCCGCCTCGACCGAGTCCACCCATTCCGGATGGCGATGGTCTGCGTCATTCGCCTTGTTCTTCTTGATTGGCAGTGCTTTCGGGTTGATTCGCCTGATCGCCGGGTTGATCAGCGTTCGAGCTTGCCGCCGCGAGAGCCAACCAGTGGTCCATACGGAGTTGTTGGAACTCGTCGAGCGGTTGAGAACAGAGCTACAGTGCCGAAAAACGATCGACTTGCGTCAGTCCAATTCGCTGACGACCGCCGCAACCATTGGCTGGCGACGACCGTTGATTCTGCTGCCCGCTGACTGGATCGAGTGGAACAGCCGCGAACGGAGCGTAGTGTTGGCTCACGAGATCGCTCACATCCGGCGGAACGATTTTCTGGCATGGGTGTGTGCCCAGGTTGGGCTTGCGCTGCATTTTTACCATCCGCTGGTGCATTGGCTGGCCCGGCGGCTGCGACTTCAACAGGAGCTGGCCGCCGACGCCGACGCTGCACCTTTTGCGGGAGGGCAACAACCTTACCTGACGACGCTGGCGGAAATGGCTCTCCGTCAACGAGACCACCGGCTTAGCTGGCCAGCTCGGGCTTTTCTGCCGACTCGCGGTACTTTTCTAAGGAGAATCGAAATGCTCAGAAATTCCAAGAATGTTATTCCGGCGACATCCGGACGCAGGCGTTTGGCGATCATCACGGCGTTGTTTCTGGCGGCTCTGGCCGCCGCGGGCTTTCGCGGGACCACGTCCACGCCATCGCATGAAGTCCTTGGCGGCCAGGCATCCGCCGCCGAGGCCGGACGTGCTCCAGCCGAACGGGCCGCTGCAGAGGCGACTCCGCGGCGTCCCAAGGGAGACGAGCCGTTTTCTCTGGCCTATGTTCCTCGCGATGTGTTCGTTGTGGGCGCAGTGCGGCCGGCGAAGCTGCTAAGCCATCCTGAATCGCGTGCGTTGGCCGAGACGCTGGGGCAAGATGACATTCTCGAGAAACGGATCGGAATCCCGTTGGATCGGATCGAGATGGCGACGTTTTTCCTGCTGCGGCGTGCTACGCTCCGCGGCACCGCAAACGTCGACCTTGCGGGAATTATCGCACGCACAAAGACAAGCGACGATGCTAAGAAAATCGGCAACGTCTACGCTCCCAAGGCGGCCAAGGAATCTTACGCCGACCAAGAGTATTTCCGAAGCGACACGAATCCCCGTCGCTTCTACTTTCTGCCGGATGAAAGGACGGTCGTCACGTCGAAGGATGTTGGATTTGTACGGCGGATCATCATTGCCGGAAGAACAGGGGCATCCAAGACGGGTTGGGCGGAAACTTGGCAACGAATGGCACGCAGCGATGCCGCCGTCTTGTACAACCTTGGAGGCTGGAAGGCCGAGATTCAAGCCGAGATGGAGCGTGCCCCTGGACCCATCCGGCTGCAGTTGGCGACGTTTGCGCCACTTTGGCAAAACACAACGGCGGCGGCCGTCGGAGTGAAACTTGACAAGCAACTCACGCTACAGGGTGTGGCAGAATGTACCACAGCGGATGACGCCAAGAAAGTGCGCGACACACTGGCTGCCGCAATCACGCTGGGCAAGAACGCGCTGTCCCAACTCCGCGAGTCCGCCAGTGTTCGGTCCGACGCGGACGGACCGATCATCCTCAGAGCCGCGGATGCGGCCGACGCCGTGCTAGATAACGTAACGGTCGAACAGAAGGAGGAGACGGTCACTCTCGCGGCAAGAACCAGTATCGAAGACACAGCGACGGTTGCAGCCGCCTTGTTGGATGCCGTCAAGGCCGCGAGGTCAGCCGCTCGACGGGCTCAATCGTCGAACAATCTGAAACAACTGGCTCTCGCGTTCCACAACTATCACGACGTGCACAAACGCTTCCCGCCGGCTGTTGTCATCGGCCCGGACGGAAAGACGCCGCACAGTTGGCGCGTCGAAGTGCTGCCCTTCCTGGAGCAAAAGGCTCTGTACGATCACTATCACATGAACGAGCCGTGGGACAGCCCGCACAACAAGAAGGTGCTGGAGACGATGCCGCCAGTCTTCCGCAATCCGAACGTCGATCCCATTTCGACCAACACTTCCTACTTCGCTCTGACAAGCAACGGAACGGTGTTTTCGATTGAGGAAGGAACGCGAATCCGTGATATCAGCGACGGCACTTCCAACACGATCCTGTTGGTCGAAGCCAAACGCGAAATTCCGTGGACCAAACCGGAAGATATTCCCTACGATCCAGACAAGAAGATTCCCCAACTGGGCGGTTTCGAGGAGAAGACCTTCCTGACAGCCTTCTGCGACGGATCTGTCCGGACCATCGTTCAATCGGTCAGCGAAAAGACCCTCCGCGCGCTGATCACAATCGCCGACGGACAGAACCCCGGGGCGTTCTGAGAGCCAGTCTTCAAATGCGTAGTGGTGGCTTCCAGCCGCCATTGGATGACCTGAAAATCGCCGGAAAACGTGGCGGCTGGAAGCCCACCACTACCAAGCTGTGACCCGTGGGTTTGCATCCCGAATGGTCTCCCGTTAGATTGATGGACGCGTCACACGGGAGGCCGTAGATGCACATTCTACTGATACTGTCGTATGCATTCTCCGCCTGGATGCTTGTCGACGCGTACCAGCGACGGGCCGAGCACTACTGGTATCTGATCATTTTCTTCCCGTTCGGCGAATGGGTGTACTTCTTTCTCGTCAAAGTGCACGACTTCAGGGGCGGACTGTTCGCGTACGGATCAGATACCGATTGCGTGTCATGCCGGTACTGCGTGGAACTGGACGAGGATGGCGTGCAATGTGGTGTCAGTGGAATTCCGGTTTTCAGGACGCACGTTCAAAGCGGTTACTGTACCGATCATGAGAGGCGGTAGAGTACATACCATGCAGCATCCTCTTGTTTGCCGAGCTGGCATCGCGGCGTTGCTGATCGGTTGCGCGTCATTCGCCAAGT